>CAIYYQ010000415.1 GCA_903930505.1 Methanobacteriota archaeon | reverse complement strand
TCCCTTGGAGAAATGATAAAGAATCTCAGCGGAAAAGGAGTTGCTGTTCCTTCGGGTTTTGCGGTCACTGCTTACGCGTATAAATACATGATGGAGAAAGCAGGTGTTGACAAAAAAATACGAGATATTCTTGCTGATCTGAACACAAATGATGTTCAAAATATTGCAGAACGGGGAAACAAAATAAGAGAACTTATCAAAACCACACCGATTCCCTCAGATCTTGAAACTGATATCCGTAAACATTACCGTGAGATGGAGTTCAGATATGGGGAAAATGTTGATGTCGCGGTCCGTAGCAGTGCAACCGCAGAGGATCTCCCTGATGCAAGTTTTGCTGGGCAACAGGAAACTTATTTGAACATCCGAGGCGAAGATGAACTTATTGAAAAAGTTCGTGATTGTTTTGCATCATTGTTTACAAACAGAGCGATATCGTATCGTGTCGACAAAGGGTTTGATCATTTCAGTGTCTATCTCTCTGTTGGTGTGCAGCGGATGGTCCGCTCTGATCTCGCCTGTTCAGGGGTCATGTTTTCGATTGATACAGAAAGCGGGTTTAAGGATGCAGTGTACGTCACTGGTGCCTATGGCCTCGGAGAAAACGTTGTTCAAGGCGCAGTAAACCCTGATCAATTCTACGTGTTCAAACCCACATTAAAACAAGGGTTCAAACCCATCATCGAAAAGAAACTCGGGTCAAAAGAAAAACGACTTATTTATGGGGAAAAGGGCACAAAACAGGAAAAAGTAACCAAGGCAGACCAAAACAAGTTTGTGATCAACGACGACGAGCTTCTCACTCTAGCAAAATGGGCGTGTATCATCGAAGATCATTACAAGAAACCAATGGATATCGAATGGGCAAAAGACGGTAAAACCAATGAGTTGTTTATTGTTCAGGCTCGACCTGAGACTGTTCATTCTCAGGCAGACGCAGCGATGCTTCGAACCTACGTATTGGAAGAAACAGGAAAACTTTTAGCGGAAGGAGAAGCAGTTGGCAGTAAAATCGGTCAGGGCGACGTTAATGTAATCCATGATGCAAAAGATATTGGGAAGTTCCTGAAAGGGCAAGTCCTTGTTACAGATATGACTGATCCTGACTGGGAACCAATTATGAAGATTGCGGGCGCGATTGTTACGAACCGTGGAGGGCGAACCTGTCATGCTGCGATTATTTCACGAGAGCTTGGAATCCCTTGTGTTATTGGGACTGGTGATGGGACAACTAAAATCCAGAAAGATTCAAAGGTCACTATTGATTGTTCAGAAGGATCCGGGAAAATCTATGCGGGTCTTCTTAAATATCATGTGGATGAGTTGAAACTTGATAATTTACCTTCAACGAAAACAATGATTATGATGAATGTCGGAGTACCCGAGCAAGCATTTCAACAGTGTCAGATACCAAACAACGGGGTTGGGCTGGCTCGAGAAGAGTTCATTATCAACTCCCATATTGGCATTCATCCCATGGCATTGATTGAATATGAAAAATTGAAAAAACAAGCAGCGAAAAATCCAAAGATTGCTAAAGTGATTAAATCGATTGATGAACGAAGCGTAGGATACACTGATAAAGTCGAGTTTTTTGTTGATACTCTAGCGCGGGGTATCGCTCGGATTGGTGCAGCATTCTATCCAAACGACGTCATTGTTCGGATGTCTGATTTCAAAACCAATGAATATGCAAACCTCATCGGGGGTTATTTGTATGAGCCTGAAGAGCATAATCCAATGATCGGCTGGCGTGGTGCATCACGTTATTACGATGAAAAATACAAGCCAGCATATGGTTTAGAATGCCGAGCAATGAAGAAAGCACGCGACGAGATGGGGCTTACCAATATCAAACCCATGATTCCGTTCTGCCGGACACCGGATGAAGGACGAAAGGTTATCCAGACTATGAACGAGTTTGGGTTAAAACAAGGGGAAAATGGTCTTGAAGTCTATGTTATGTGTGAAATCCCCTCAAATGTGATTGTTGCTGATCAATTCGCTGACATCTTTGATGGGTTCAGCATCGGATCAAATGACCTCACCCAGCTTACCCTTGGTCTTGATCGGGACTCTGATCTTGTTGCCCATATCTTCGATGAGCGAAATGATGCCGTGAAACGTTTGGTTGCCTCGGTTATTCAAACAGCCCATGAACATAAACCAAGAAGGAAAATTGGAATCTGCGGGCAGGCGCCATCTGATTTCCCAGAGTTTGCCCAGTTCCTTGTGGAATGCGGCATCGACAGCATCTCACTCAACCCAGACACCGTGATAAAAACCCGGTTGAAAATAGCGGAGACTGAAAAAAAAACTCAGGCGCTTGAAAAACCAATCATGCACTGATACCTTCTTCGTTTCGTGTTCGCATGTCGTCTTTTTTCAGATGATTTATCCTTTTCCCAGAAGCATGACGAATGGATCGATGTCTGCGAAGGTGACTTTATAATCCAGTTGGCAGTCTGCAGTGTACCAGTAGCTCATCGGATGACGAAGATAATATATTGTCTTACCACCTAATGCATCAACGAATATATCGATATCTGCATTTGTGACCTGGCCATCACCAGAGCAATCACCGAGTTTAAACATCTGTACAGTACGTATCGGTGACGGATTACTTTCGACACCGTTGGGTCCGTGTTTCACGGTAACCGTAATGTTGAAAGTTCTAACAGTAACATATGCATGCAACGCAGATGCTACACCAGAGACTGGCCCAACAACGGTACTTGTCGTGTCTCCCCAGTAGAACGTGAAGTACAGATCGTTCCCCACCTCCGTGGAATTACTTCTATATGTGTATAATTTTCCGTATGCGCCAATTCCCTTATTTAAATCGCCTACGCAAATATGCCAGGGTGTGATATCAGTTGGTTGAGATGGTGGATTGATTTGTGTTGGTGTTGTTATCAGGAAATTCATGATATCTGTACTAACAACGTTTTTTACTGTGTCAAAATAATAAATTCTCCATCCGATTTGTCTTCCTTCCGGTATCTCTGGGTTCTGCCAGGTGAAATTCGACCACATCCACTGATTAGCAACATCGTCGAAAGATAAGGGAGACCTGTACTTTGATCCTCCGCTGCGCTGCGTTTCTTCTCCAACTGTTGCAAAGACCGAAGGAAAGGCTATGTTGTTATATTCGGTTTTGATCCAACTGTTACCCCGAACGACATTTGAAATACGGATTTCATCAATCTTACCGTTCATCCAATACATATTCGCTGATCGATATGTTCCGATGTTCAGGCCTTGAGTCTCTGGGTTTACTGTCCCAGAGATCGCTGAAGTGCCTTCCTTGACTCCATTGACAAAGAGGTCAAGACGGTCATTTGCGGCATCGACACGAGTAGAGATATAATACCATTGCGGGCTTGCAACATTCACAGTCGTACTACTATAACATGCTGCGGTAGCTGTTGTTGTTTTTGCATAGTTTTTAAAGGTTTCATTGGTCCAAACCAGCAACGAAATCGCAAGGTTAGAGCTGACTCCTTCAAATACATATCGTCTGAGACCTGCATTCCCATCAACATATACCCATGCACTGCCGGTATAGGAACTATCTGCTGGCAATCGGAAACCACTTGCTTGTAGGTATGAACCAGCGCCATCGAAATCAACGCATTTCCCGGCCTTCCCCACTTGATTATAGGCAGGGTTACCACCGGAACTTGTCACATCCCAATGGTTTGCTGAGCTGTCCTTTAAATCTGTGGATGTTGTACCGGTCAGATGATTTACCATACTGAAATTCGAATCCCAAGTCCCTACGAGATCCTGACGACGTCCAGTACCGGCATTCCCATAATACATATAGAATATCGTATCCTGCGTAGAACTAAGGAACGGGATCTTCACCCAAGCAGCCAGTTCACCGGTCGCACTGTTATAATATTCAATTTCATGACTATACACCGTAGTATTCGTCGCATCGACAAAAACAAAATCATCGCCATCAGGTTGCGCATGAGCAATGAAATCAGATGATGTACAGGAGATGAGAACAGTGAAGTTCGTCAGATCAGCATCAATATTATTATGATTGATGATAATCTCCTTGCAGTATTCCCAGCTTCTATTCCACCAGTTATTCCCAGAGAATGTTTCCCATTTTCCTGTTTCATTAGTCGCAAGCCACGCCAAGGTGAGCCCAATGTTGTCCCTTGCTTGGGCAGATAGCACTATGCTGCCTCCTTGTTGTATCATTGAGGAGGATTGCCCTTGATCTCTCCATTCTGGTGGAATAGGATCACCTGTGATAAACCTCCATACAGGACCATATATGCAATGGTCTGAAGAATCACTATCCCGTGCAACGATCTGCCAGAAGTATTGCGTCATAAGATCTAGGGTACCAGGATCATAGACGGTTGACGACTGGTTCCAGACAACCTGTGGCGGAGGATTATTTCCTCCAAAAAAGACATCGTAGGTAACAGTATCCCCGGAGTCGGGATCGCCTCCATTCCATTGCAAAACAACATTATCCCCATTGATATTTGTCGCGTTATTAGCAGGATCTGGGTTGTATGGTTTATAGGGTGGATAATTGAGATTCCAACCATCTTGAAAAATGAATGGATAATAATCCTTTGATAGCACTGAGATATTATACGGTTTATCACCAATACCATCGCTACCAGGAATGTTTTGATTTGGGCCATGGAAATCGTCATTCCCATTGTAATTTGCCCAGAAGTTTCCACCAGCAGGATAATCTAAATTCCAGATATTATTACTCCCTTTATCATCAGCATTTTTTATATTATTTATGAAGTTGTTGTTATAGATATTGTTGTCATGGGAGTTACTATCTATTTCGATACCAACATTGTGATTGTCTCGTATCATATTGGAGGTGATTGCAGTAAAAGATGATAAATAGAGGTATATCCCATAGTCGGAGTTATTTGCTATTGAACAGTTTTTAATCTGAACATGAGTACAATTATATAAAGTGATGATACCCGCATTCGTTGCATACGTCATTTCTGGATAATCCAAATTCATATCTTCAATGACGATTGGGGTATCAACATTTGATAAAACAAGTACGCTTACACCGTTTACTTTGTTTGACGTGTCAATATCGCTATTTAAAGAAATATCATCGTAAATATAGAATCCATAATTCGGCCCATAGAGGCCGGAATCAGATATGGTGATATCGTTGTCTCTGAATGTGTTTCCATATGATTTCATAGTAAACACACCGATTCCACTGTTTGCAATACTGTTTCCTGAGAAGAGGTAATTATCTGAATTTTCCTCGGAATTAGCAAGAAAAATACCACAGTATTCGTTATGATAAATGGTATTTTCTATGATCTTATTATTTTCAGATCTAAAATTATAATTGTCTCTCGAAAAAATGCCGATGCCGCCATCACCATCACTATAGAAGGTAGCATTTGTTATAGTATTATGGATCACAGTATTACCTGATGAACCTATGAGCGCGACCCCGTAGCTGCAATTTTGTATCGTATTCTCTTCGATAGTGTTATTGAATGGAGCTAAGAATGTTTCCAATTGGCCTATAAGCCATATACCAACATATGTAGCGTTTATAATGATATTATTCTTGATTAAGTTACCAGCAGCATCATTATAGAGAAAAATACCTCCTGCTCTATCTATGATATTAATGATTTTATTATCACTTATTTTATTCCGGGATCCGACAATATAAAATCCAAAATAATTACACTCCGAAACATCAGTATCAACCACAGTGTTATCATCTGAAGAAATCAATATTCCGGTGGCACCTAACGCGCTGAAGCCATGATTTCGAATGGTTAATCTGCTGATATTGACATGGTCAGCACTAAGACGAATTGTATATCTGGTTCCGTTCCCGTTAATGATCGAATTTGTTCTGTTTTCACCCAGAAGTATAACTGTTTTATTGACTTCAACCTGCTCTGTGTACAATCCTTCGTAAATGTAAACGGTTCCTTTTTCTTCAACCGCGTTGATGCCTTTTTGAACACTGTTAAAAAACTTATAACCCCAACCAGGCGTGGACGCATTAAAATCGTCATTCACATAAACGATATCTAGCGGTGGAACCGGTGGTATACCTTCAAATAGGTTCATGAGCGGATAGCAATCAGAATCCCCGTTTTCATTGATCATATACGAGGTATCGCCGACACCATCACTTCCTGGGAGATCCTGGTGTGGTCCATAATAGTTGTCATTACCATGGTAATCATCCCAGTAATTACCACTCAGTGGGTAGCTGTTATCCCATATGTTATTTGATTCAGCATAAGCGTGCTGAGGATTGATGATGAAATTGTTATGATAAACAAGGTTACCGGCTGATGGATTTACATCTGCGCTGGTGATATATATACCAAACTGACCGTTATTGGTAATATTGTTCTCCGTAATAGTGTTATATGATGCGTTTTCTATATGGATGCCTATTTCGCTATTTACAGTGATAACTGTATCAGTAATTGTTGTTTTCTCAACACCTTCTGCGATATGGATTCCGCATTTTCCATGCTCAATCGTAAATCCGGTGAGAAGTACATTATCAGCATTCACACAAATAACATCCTCTCCCGCATCTCCCTCGATAATCGTTGAATATTTACTTTCACCAATTAATGAGATCATATCGTCGATTACTATATTCTCGTGATAGCTCCCATTGAACACATAGACAGTATCTCCAGCATAGGTGATATTATTGATACCTTCCTGGATGGTGCGAACATGCATTGCATCATACCATTCCAGGGGGGCATCGTCATTAACGTAAATTGTATCGATATGAATATCTACAGTAAGATGCTCTGACCATTCGCTTACCTTATACCATGGATCACGTGCTTTTACTCGCACATTGAACATACCGGGCTCTGTCCAGTTATGTGTTATAGTACATGTTTCACCAGAATTATAAGGCCCTAGCCAACTACTTGTGGTGCCGTCGCCCCAATCCCACATGTAGTATATTTCGTCCTCTTCTGGATCAGACGTATTCGTTGCAAAGAAGTAATCAATACCTGGTCTCCCACTTTCAATTCCTTGTGGTTTTTTTGGTTGATTTGGTGGATTCGTACTGGTATGACCGAAAAAATCTATTGCAGGATCACCGAATAAAGTAATCTCATAATAACACCATCTCATTGTTTGATCTGTTATAAGAAACGCATTATCTTCTTTGGAATCCTGGTTAGCTGCTCCAAGAGTACTTTTACCTTCGTTAAAGACAGCGTCCCAGAACTCCCGATTATAATGTTGATTCGCCCCATTTGTGCTCCCAACAGCTCCCCAACCATACCTGACATTCATAATCGCAGCAAAGGCACCGTGATTCGTTTTCACGGTAAAATATTCTGCCATGCAGTCACCTAAATCAAATGAGCCCGCATAGCAGCCTTGGGAATATATGAAACAATATTTTGTATTTGTAAGTTGATAGACATTGCCGTAAACCATTTTCATTGAATACAATGTATCTGAATGGCCTAAATGGTTGATGATGTGCTGTCCTTCATTTATCCGGTTAATCATCTCTGATGCAGGCCATCCTGTATTCCAGGGATTATTTATATCAAAACCAGGCCAATCGCGATCATACAACGTATCAATGGTGTAGACATTTGATGGAATTCCGACAGTGTAGTATCCATTAGCGTGTGATTCATCAATGAGCTCATCCATATAATTACACCCAAATGTAAGTGGATACTCTGGTGGTCCCCAGAGATACTCCCCCGCCAATACTACGTTGTTAAGATATTCGTCATGAGGGTCAATAGTTAAATATGCGATTGTTTTATCTACAAAATTATTGACCTCATCAATAGTCTCGACACAGGCACGCCCGACATACACTTCCGCAAAAAGATCTACATCTCCTCCATTCGGTCCATCTGTTGATTCACCCCATAAACTGTCACCATCATAATTATATGTCCCGTCAAGGCATGCGTAGTAGACATCTGAAGGTGCATTATATTCTTGACCTTCGTAATACCCATAATAAAGATATTGTGCTGGTATTACGTCAATGTCGCCGCCGATAAGGACATATGAGATACCATGTGTCGTATATTCCTCTCTGATAAAATCGCGAATATCATCAGGGGTGATATCACTTGATTTTTTTCCGATATCATTGAGAGTTTTGATTGTTGTCGCGATACCGTCTGCGTCATGGACTTCTTTTAATGGTATAAATCCATCCTTTAACTCGTCAGTAGTCAAAATAAGAAGATCGTAGTTATCTCTTGATGATATTTCTCTTTTTTCTCCAGAATACAATGCAACGATACTTGGATTGTCAACAATATTATTTATTGCTAATGTGTCAGCTTCGATACCACGAAACAAAGAATTTGTTGTTTTTGCATCTTTTATTATTTCTATTGTAATTGTGATATCTGTATAATAATAGAGGATACCCTCACGAGGAATATAATGAACAGGGTGTAAAGATCCAAGAACGATACAAAAGCCCCTTGAATACTGCATTCCACTATATGTGAAGAGATCGTTTGGAAAATCACCATGTGAATCGTATATGGTTTTATTAGGCTTTGCTAATGAAAATTCTTTATGAGGGGACATTGTTTGGATGCCTTGATTTAACGGCGTTGGTACAATTTCATTAGGGTTGAAATTTTGTTCATTTTGAATTTGGGATGGGGTCGACTCAGGTGCTGATAATGGGGTTGGTTCTTCTGCTGGTTCAATAAAAAATTTTTCTCCGAGATTAATTTTTTCCCCAGGTTTAATGATTATATCTCCGATAGTTGTTCCTGGTGGTAAGAGTATCTTTGCTCCCATAACAGGAAGCGCTGGCTCACCTGGGTTTCCTTCAGATGAAGCTTTCTCCATATATACTTTATCATACATTTCGTTTCCAATCTGTACTTTTTTAATTGTTGGTCTTTGAAATGAATATTGAATGGATATATGATTGTCATTTACTTGATCGTTTATATAAAATTTTTTTTCTGAGTCGTTGTTTATCTGATGGAATGATTGGTCTGGCTCACGTGAAACTGTATTATGATCTGCGGCGGACGAAAAAGTGGTCGTGACCAGTATGATACTTATAGTAAGTCCTATCAACGTTTTTTTAAAATTTTTATTTTTCATATTTTTCCCCTATTTTTTATTTTCATCTCAATTTCAAATGTTACTATTTAATATTAATATGTATATATATGTTAACTCTTACTAATTAAATCTTACTGTAATAAAATTGAACGAAACGAAAAGTATATTTAAAATGAAAACCAATATATATTAATATGATGACGCTACATTTGAAAGATAAAAAAATACTCTATTGTTTAGATCAGGATTCAAGACAGTCATTATCATCTATTGGAAAAAAAGTAGGTCTCCCTAAAACTGTTATTGCTTACCGAATAAACAAACTCATAGAAATGGGTATCATAAAAAATTTTTATACGTTAATAGACTCATCAAAACTCGGGTACAGCAAATTTCGCTTTTATCTCACCTGCCAATATACCACGCCACGGATAAAACAGGAGATTATCGATTATTTGGTAAAAAATAAAACTGTCGTCGTTATTCATTTGGTTGAAGGAAGCTACGATCTTGTTGTATTTGCAGATGTCAAAAATATACCTGAATTTTATTCATTTTGGGAACATACATTAGATGCCTATGGAAAGTATTTTGCGAATCAAATATTTTCATTATATGTCCAAGAACATATCTATGGTTATTCCTTTTTACTCGATGAAAAAAATGTGAAAACGAAGATTGAGATGTACGAGGGAAAAACAAATGTTGATATCGATACTCTTGATTTTCAAATTCTTCAGGCCATCGCTCCGAATGCTCGTATGCCATTAACCAAGGTAGCAAAAACCTTGAACACCACGCCCGAAGTCGTGCGTTATCGTATTAAAAGATTAATAAAATTAGGAGTGATACGGGGATTTAAAGTAAATATAGATTTTTCAAAACTAGGATACCGATTATATAAAGTCAATATTGTTCTTAAAGAACATGATAAGATACCATACATTATTGATTACATTAAAAACGATCCCCATTTTATCTGCGTGGATAAAACACTAGGGTATGTTGATTTAGAATTAGAGTTTATTCTTCCAAACATAAGTACATTACATGAAATTATGGAAAAGATAAGTGTGAAATTTCCTGAAATTATTAAAAATTATACATATTTCAGTGTTATCAACTCCCCTAAATTAATCTATATCGCCGATAAATAAAGAACATCAATTCTTAGATCAACAGTAGTATGATGAAATTCAATGCTCATCAATTGATCCTGCATTGCGGCGACCTGGTCGTTTCGACCGGGAAATACGGAACGAGAAAGCAAGAGTTATACTTGTCCTTATAGTATTTATCTAGACGTTAATGTCCTGTGTAGTCTCTGTAGTAATTATACCAGATTTGGTAATCTATGAGATCTACGCTCCCGTTTCTATTATAGTCTGCCTCAGGGTTGTATGAGGGGTCACCGATGCTATGACCGCAAGCAGCTAAGATGATATGATAATCATTCGTGTCAACATCACCGTCGTGGTCAAGATCACCTGGTATTGATATGAATAAATGCATTAATGGATACAAGTCTTGAGTGTTGTTGCCAGGGATACTATATGGGGCATCTGCAATGTCGTCGCTGTTGTTATCATAGGCACCTTCTGAGGGTTCATCAAAGTTGCTCCAGTAGTTTCCCTCTTGGTATGAAGTATTATACCATGTGTTATTGTACTCGTCATAGACGCTCTGAGTGTTATTGATGAAATTGTTGTGATAAATGGTGTTATTCGTCGATGGCGAATACGACGGACCGCCTCCACCGTCTCTTCCCTGAACAGATATGGTTGTAAATTGTTTATACTCAATTTTTGTAATAAGACCCATCGTGTTATTGATGACATCGTTTTCATGGATGCTGTTGTTTGAACTGTAATAGAGTGTAATACCAAAGGAATTGCCAGAGACTATATTTTTAATGAGAGTGTTTGCAGAGGAAACATCTAACTCAATTCCGCCCCCGTAGGTATCTGAATTTTTAACAACATTTTCTAAGACGGTATTGTGTGTGGACATATAGAGATATATTCCATAAGTTCCAACAACATGATTCATATCAATGATGTTTGCAGAGATAATATTATCAGATGAACCCATAAAAATGATGCCGACACTAGCGCCCCAGAGAGAAGGTACAGCAGGGGTAATGATATTTCCAGTGACACTATTGTTTGAGGAATACATTAGAATACTGCCTATGTACGAGTTATTAAGAAGAGTGTTTCCGGAGATTGTATTGCACGAGGAGAAACCAAGTTGAATTCCAACAGCTACGTCTGAGACGGTGAGACCCTGGATCGTCATATGTGTACAATTCGCGAGAATGATCTGGCCTGTATCAGTCGGGATAGTGCCGCCGTTCATGTCTTTATAGTATCGTGCGGGTTTCCCGTTGACCGTATTATTCTCTATCGTATGGGTATTCCAGTACATCACAGAATCAGGAAGGCTATCGATAAAAAAGCAGATACCACCGGATCCAAAGGTATTCTCTGTAATGGTGTTGTAGGCCCCATAAAAGGAAACATCGGCCATACTTTGTCCAGAGAATGCGTTTCTTGTTATCAGATTATAAGATGAATCATAAAGATCGACCCCAATTAATGTATCAATAAATGTATTTTCAGAAATGGAAAAATACGATGCCTGGTATGCTCCAATACCCATATATACATCGATAAACTGATTTCCAATAATATTGACACATTTGGAGGGGCCCTCTATAAAAATACCCGAGGCGAATCCACCACCTGCAGAGGCATGTCTCCAATCAGAAACGATTAAATTCGAAGCAAGGGTGCAATGCGATGATTCTAAGAAATCAACAGCATACATATATCCTGTTTTAAGGGTAAATCCGGTTAATGTCACGTAATCAGCAGATATCTCGATACTGGAACGATTATTAGAGCCTCCTTCAACTATTGTGGTTTCTCTATTCTCACCGACGAGATTGAGAGAACGATTGATGACAACATGTCCATAATAGGTACCTGGAGAAACAAAAACAGATCCGTTCTGGGCTACTGCATTGATTCCGTTTTGTATCTTATTGAAGTGATCATAGCTCCAACCAGGTGTCGTCGAATTGAAATCATCATCAACATAAACAGAGAAAGGACGAGAGTCTGGTAAGACAATAACCGTTGCTGTATCATTGACGTTAATTCCAAGAGTATCTGTCACGGTAAGCAGAGCTGTATATGTTCCAGTCAGACTGTACACGTGTATAGGATTTTGTTGATATGAAAGGGGTGTATTATCTCCAAAATTCCAGCTCCAATTATATGGTGGGGCACCGTTATATGCAGAGCCAGAGAATTGAATGGACTCGTTAACAATCCCTGTGTAGGGGCCATTAGCGTTTGTTCCAAGTGGTTGTTTATTTATTGCTGCGGTTGTTGTTTTCGTATCAACGTTATTTTGACTGTCAGTAACCCTTAGATTAACAGTGTAGACGCCGGATTGACTATACACCTTCAAAGGATTCTGAAGATTTGATGTACTTCCATCCCCGAATTCCCATTGATAAGTGAATGGTGAAAAGCCACCGGTCGTAGAGCCAACGAAATAAAGGGGATCTTTTTCAAGTCCATTGTAGGGGCCATGTATATCTGCCTTCAACCTATCCGCTATTGTTATTGTTTTCATATCACGGATGCTGTTGTGTTCGCTGTCGGTAACCGTAAGTATAATCGTATATATGCCAGGAATAAAATAAGTATGAGTGGTGTTTTGTGGATCTGTTATTGTGTTTCCATCGCCGAAATCCCAATGCCATTCATATGGTAGAGATCCACCTGACACAAAACTAGTAAATGATAAAGATTCATTTGTAAGACTCTTATCTGGTCCACTTATATTCCCGTATAAAGCAGCAAAATGGACGAATGGATAATTATCCTGATTTAATGAATTGATTACATATGGTGTATCCCATAGCCCTGAGCTATCTATTTCATGAGCATTTGGGTATTTCGTTTTATAATCACTCCAATAATTCCCACCGGAAGGAAAACCATTGTCCCATATGTTTCTATTTTGACTATATACTGGATATCTGTTATTAATGAAATTATTGTGGTATAGGGTAACATTGAGATAAAAAAGCTCGACACCAAAATAGCTGTTCTCTCGGATGGTGTTTCCAATAATCCTCGATCCTTCCGAACCACTCCAGACCTTAATTCTGTCTTTGTAAATGAAGGTCAGGACTTTAGTCCAGAGATATATTATTACCCGCTGCTTGAAATGGTGATGCTGGCGCTTTTAAAAGAGCATGTGGGGTACAGCGCAGGCAACATG
>CAIYYQ010000414.1 GCA_903930505.1 Methanobacteriota archaeon | reverse complement strand
ATCCTGATTTTTATTTTATCACAGTTAGATTTTGTAAAAATAATCACAGTAATCTCTGCAATAAACCCCTGGTATCTTGCAGCATCGTTTTGTTCGATCATCCCGATTATTCTTTTAGTGAATTTCGAATGGCAACTCGTCTTAAAAAAACATAACATCCACGTCAGCTTTGCGTATTCACTGAAAAACATTTTTATTGGGTATTTCTACGGATTTATCACCCCCGGCGCCATAGGCGGATACACCCGCGCATATTATCTCAAAGAAGAAAGCAAAGAGCCTCTTCAGAAATGCCTTGTTAACATCGTTTTATTCAATACCACTGACTATCTTGCGCTTCTTACACTAGGTGTTATAGGCGGGTTTGCTCTTGGCGCACTCATCCCAAGTATCCTGCCTGTTATCGTTGTTCTCTTCATTGTGATCCTCATTCTGATGATTGTTCTTCTCAGAAAAGATACCGGGAGAATCTTGTTTCGAAAATTATTTGAATCAAAACTACTTAGTTCATTCAAAGAGAAATGGGTTCCTCATCTTGATACTCTGTATGATGAATTGCCGAAAACACGAGATCTCGCACCTCCATTCTTGATTTCAATCAGCGGCTGGATACTCTGGTTCTCCGAGCTTTATATCATTAGTGATATATTTTCAATCCATATTTCTTATCTTTCTTTTATCGCTGTTGTCGCGGTTGCAAACGTTCTTGCGTCACTACCCATCTCAATCTACGGACTGGGCACCCGAGAAGCAGCACTCATCGGGTTATTTTCATTATTTGGGGTCGCAGCTGAGAACGTACTTAGTCTGTCGCTGTTCTGGTTTGTCCTCAGCTGGCTTATACCAAGCATCATTGGCGCAGGAATAACAATTCTGGAAAGTAGACGCAACAAATCATCGATACAAAAAACAATAGAAAAAGAGTAGTAGTTATTTTTTACGCAAATAAAACGTCTGCCAGCCAAACGGCTCCACGAAGGGAAAAGGATGATGATACATCCGTTCAGTGAGAACGATTTCATCGTGAGCTGAAATGCGTTGAACAATAGGATCTACAACCTGATCCAACTCCCTAATAATTATCCTCGAGCGTTTTTTTGCTGTATGAATCAAATGCTCTAAAACATCGATTGTTGGCCATGAACAACTCGAAACAATAATCACATCAAATGATTCCACAGGATACGTTCTCCCATCTCCCCGTTCAATCGTGATCCGATGATCCAACTGTTTCCGATGAACAACATTCTTTGCAAAATGTACAGCCTCCTCACTACGGTCAATACCTACAACATGTTTGACATCAAACATCTGAGCAATGGTAACTGCTGTTAGTGGATATGCACCACACCCAATATGAAGAACTTTGCTTCCAGGGGATAAAGTAATCCGCGCTGATTCTTTTGTGTATTCTTTTTGAATTAATTGCTCATATAGACGAGCAAAACCATCAAGTTTACAGGAAAAATAATCAATAAAAAACCAGAAACAATTCGATGATTTCGTGACCAGATACATCTGTAAATTTTGTTTGAAACGAAGAGAAGCACAAGGATGATTATTCCGATGAGAAATATTCTTACTAGCCATAGTCCTACGCAACACGAGTCCGTCTCTTGTTTTGGAAGCAGTGTTTCCCATATAAACTATACTATTAAAACTCAGCCAGAACATTTATGTAACAGACATGTTCTAAAGACCCGTAATTGAAAGGAGAAAAAAAACGGTGGATCGAAGACCTAATTATCCCCTGGATATGCGTCTTACACAAGATTTTGAACGATACATGCAACGATACGAAAAGACATATCGATTACTTGCTGAAAAAGTCAGATTGTTTCTTTCATCTTCATCAGAAAAACCAGTGATTGTTGATCTTGGGACAGGACCTGGACTGCTTATCAAAGAACTCCATGCCAAAATATCGAATGCTACAATTATCGGCGTTGATTCCTCAGAGAACATGCTTGCATCTGCACAAAAGAATATCAACGATCTCTGTTGTTCGGATTGTTTTGTAACCCATGCACAGGCTGAACATTTACCGTTTCAAAATGAATCTGTAGATTGTATCGTAAGCCGTTTGAGTCTTTCTTCATGGGAAAAACCAGAACAAGGATTCTTTGAGATTTTTCGGGTGCTCAAACCAGGAGCCCGTGTCCTCATTGAGGACCTTAACCGAGGGTTTCCCAAATGGAAATTATCGATACGAAAACTGTTGATGTCCCTGAAATCCGCGAAAAAAGACGTAATCACTTACCATAGTGAATATTACACACGAGCGTTTTCTCTTGCAGAAGTAGAACAAGCATTTATTAAAGTAGGATTTACGATAGTGAAAAAAGAAGGAAAGAAAACTGGGTGGAACTTTTTGATTATCGCAGAAAAACCGTTAATGACTTTATAGAATATAACAAGCCCTCTAACGTAATCTTTTTCTTTTCCATAATACGACAAATAGAAGCGCAAAAACCGTTAGCATCAGTTCAAAACTCGGTGTCTTCTTCGATGCATCAGTATTTTGGTACGATGTTAATCCTGCTGCAGGATCAAAGCAATGGTCCCAAACCCCATCTCCATTTGTGTCAATCAGATAAGTTCCATTTTCTTGTTTCTGAGCACTTGTCTGATTCCTGGTTTCGTTACAATAAAACATATCATAGACTCCATCACTATCATTGTCGATGAGATATCCAACGTCACTGATATAAGAGATATTCTTGTCATCTGATATCGTATCATTTACAATAGGTTCAGGCAATTGATTCTGGTTTTCTTCAACAATGAATGCATACGAAGTAGTAGTATTTGAAGCACCAATGTTATCTTTTACGGTAAGGTTAACGGTGAAATTTCCACTATGAGTATACGTATGGTTGGTACATCTACCAGAACCATTGACTCCATCACCAAAACTCCAAGAATAGTTTACGATCGTTCCATCATCTGTACTTTTCGATCCATTACACATAATAGTTTGATTCACAAAACCATGGTATGGCCCTCCAATATTTGCTGTAGGCGGATTATTTGATGGCAGAACTGATCCTTGATATGGTGGCGGTGGATTATTGCTCTGTGGTTGACTTTCCGTAGTAAAATAATAACTCTGATTTGTCCAATTTCCACTTCCAACATCTGTTGCATTCACAAACCAATAATATGTTGTTGAATAACTCAAACCAGATATTGTGCAGGTTTTCGTTCCATTCTGTGCTCCAAAACCACTTGCGTTTCCAATGTTTGGCGATGTTTCAATCGTCCAGTTGAAGGCGTCCCCTTCAGAATCATTAATCTGGATTGTAAGACTACTTGTACTGATTGGAAAATGGATTGAACTACCATTTGGAGCAGGATCTGAAATCACCAGCAAAGAATTTGTCCTATTATTTGCACTCGCATTCAGATCAGACCATTGAGTCAAACCAGCCCAAGAAGTATAGCTCCATGCCTGATAGTAATATGTAGTGTTTGCAGAAAGACTCGTGTTTTCATAGTTTATTCCAGTCCCGTTATATACTAGGGTCCCGGCTCCTCTAACCCAACTTGATACAGCATTTCGTTCGATGTAAGTATTATTCGCTCCGGTTCCGTTGGTCCAAGAAAGATAAATCATGGTTGAGCTGTTTGCCCGAGCGGTAAAACCAGTGGTGGCATTCGGTTTTGTGAGGAACGTTAATTCATTTGAGGTCCCGTTGAATCCTGCAGAGTTGCTCGTCCAGGCTTTAAAAAAGTATAGTTGTCCTGGTGCAAGAACACTTGCGTTGTAGCTAAATAAAGTACTGTTGGATACGGTTCCTATGCTCTGGTTGTTCGTTGTGCCTCCGCTGGTAGTATCGTACCAGAACCCACAAGTAGTATCTGCAGATCCATTATTTTGTAGATATCCCCACAAGGTTGCATTCGTTTCCTCCACACCAGTTGAACTGTTCGTCGTTACTGTAGGGGCGTTAATTGTTTGTGATCCTGTAGTAAAATAATATGTTTCGTTTCTCCATCCTCCATTCCCATCATCCACCAACACCCGCCAGTAATATTTTGTATTATATTGATTCACCCAACTCGTATTATACGCGTAGTATGTTCCGTTGTTTACGTTTGTTGTTGTGTTAAATGTCTCCCAATTTCCACTCGCATTCGTTTGCCAGGTGATATTCATTTGTGGAGATGTAGCACCACTCATGTCATAATCCAAATCGAACTGATGATCAGAACCTGTTTGCCATGCATCTAGATAAGGAGAATATGTTTTTACATGTATCTTATTTTCTGTTGGACAGAACTGCATAAGTCGTATATATCCTGTTTTATCTGGGTCTCCAGGATAAAACGCGGAATAGTCCGATTGTATTGCATATACCGTATGACCGTTGCTAGTAATTGTTTTCTGGGTTTGCTGCTTATTGTGACCACATAACATTAAGAAAAGATTTTGATTATGATTCAATGTAGCATTTATTTCTATACCATCACGTTCCAAATCTACACTATTCAGTACATCATGAGAAATGACAATAGCCCGTCTATCACTGTAGTTTTGCAACAAATTATCTGCCCATGCTACGTTCATATAATGTCCAGATTCGTTGTACGGAAGACCAACGACTATAAAATTCATACCAGAAGCACTAAAATTTACCCATGAATTATAATTATCACTTCCATAGTGCCCTCCATAATAACTTTTGTCAGAAAAATTAGCGATTCCAAAATAACTGTTGAACTTATTTTCTACATCGTGGTCGTTTCCAATTATAGCAAGATATGGTATTCCATCTGTAAGTCCTGTCGTTGCCGGATCTTCAATGAAATCCATACAATAACTAGCAATTGGCATCTGACCAGCTAAGTTGTCAGTAATATCACCTACTTGTCCAACAAAAACAATATTATTTGTTCTTGTGTTATTAGCAATCCACCTAGTTATGTTGTAGAATATTTGGTATGGTAACTCTGGTGGGTCTTGATAATAATAATGTTGCATATCTCCGAGCACAACTATAGTAAAATTAGCACTGCTATTGATGGTTACTCCAAAATATGATGAAGGTATATTGATTCCTGTACTTTCATTTATTGGGGACTGATTACTTACTGTTGGAGGCCATTCGGTTGTGGCACTAAGAGGAATAACAAATAAGGTATCAACACAGGAACTTAAGAGCATGAGTACTATGAAGATATATACGTGCTTATTTTTCATGATGAAATACCTTTCTTCTCGCCCCTATTCTATTTATATGGTAGCATGATACTATGTGACGCTCTATGTATATAAGAGTTCGGTGTCAAAATGTCAAAAATGTCTTATCCCGAAATTCCTTTCTCCTAGGACAAAGACAACCAATTTAGCATCTAGGAGAAAAAATGAAGAAAATATGATGAATACACAAAGAAATAATAATGTTGTCTACTGTGCTGAATTTTTTTTAAAACAGAGAAATGTAGAAGACAAGATAGCAGTCACATGATGAAAACGGGAAACACAAGGCGACGAATTTGGGAAATCACTCAGGCGACGAAAATGGGATTTTTCTCTCGGAAGACGGGAATTTGATGACCCTACTTTCAGGCGATGAAGATAGGACAGTGGAAAGCAACGAAAATAGGAACTGATTTACTCCTGGTTTTTGGAGTTGATGAATACAGATTTTTTTAGGGTGACAGAGGCTTGCACAGGCGACGAAGATGGGATTTACCGGGTTTCTCGGACGATGAATTGGGAGATACGAAGTTTATCTGCGATGATGAAATAATGATTAAAAATATCAACTATAAGTTCCTACAATCGCTGTACCATACCCTGAATTTCCACCATCTCGATAGGCGATGACGACACGCGTACTATCTAAACTCGCAACAGAAACATCACTAGTACTTGCTGATTCGAAAACCACCACACTCCCGAAACTTATAACATTGCCATCGCTGACGGTTCCAACTCTCACAGTACCGTAGTTGGAGTTACCTCCATCTTGATAACTAACAAGGACCGTCGTGCTATCAAGTGCTGTAACAGAAATGTAGTCGCTAGTCCCAGAATTGAAAATATAATCATCACCAAAGGAAATTGAGTTTCCTGAGATTGTTCCAACAACCATAGTACCATAATTATTATTGTTCCAATCATCAAATGCTGTCACCGCGCTAGTAGAAGTAAGACGAGCGCAACTTATACTAGATACGGGTGCTACATCGTTATCTGTTGCTGTCCCTCCATATGAAAGATCTGCAGCAGCGCCATCCTGACTATCCCAGGTTCCTATTCTTCCATAAAGAGGATTCTCATTGGAGGAATATGCAAATACTGCAGCAGTACCATTAAATGAATCGAGAGAAATTAGTTCTGCATCTGCTGAAAGAAAAGTAGAAGCCGTGCCAAAGGTTATAGAAGTCCCAGAAATTGTCCCTACAGCTGCCTCGCCCTTACCGTCATTCTCATTTTCAAACGCAACTATAACATGTGTGCTGTCTAGCGTAGTAACGGATATTATCGTGCATTCTTCAAATATGCTAACTGGGAATGTACTATTGCTTCCAAAGCTAATATCTGCGCTGGCGCCATCCTGCCCATCCCATCTCCCAACAATTCCAGCTCCTTCATTGCCGTAAGATCCATCGCAATATGCAATGAAGACATCGGTACCATTAAGTGCGGTAATCGAAACAGCAGATGTTGTTCCTGATTTAAAAACTGCAGGGGTTCCAAAGGAAATTGTTGAACCAGAGATCGTACCTACAACCGCAGTACCACGATTTCCATTTCCAGCATCTCTATAGGCAATAACAACATGAGAATTATCCAACGAAGCAATAGAAATATATGAAGTACTTGCTGATTCAAATACCGAAGCACTCCCAACATCGAGTCTATATGGCGGCCCATTCCAATGTGTACTTGCCTGGAAATGAACCTCAATCGTCCCCGCATGAGCATCACCAACAGCACCTGCAGGCACATTTATTGATATCTGCACCCACACAAAATCTGAGGCGTTATCCCGGGTTCGGCCATTACTTCCAATCTGAAACGCATCATCGTTTCCACCACTCAGATTTGTGGTATACCGCACATGTGCAGACTCATCCCATGTGGTACTAATCATTGTCCCACTATCCGAAATATTAGGATACATCGTACTCGCATCACCATCTCCTTTAGCAAGCACCCACGCAGTCGAACTCGCAGTATAATAAGTTGTCCCATTATTATACAGAAACACACTTGTCGGATCATCCTCAGCCTTCAAACTCCCGTTCCCATGCAACCAGATTTGCATGTAATCACTATTCCCGCTCGTATTCGTCACCGAAACATATGTGATGTTCACCGCAAATGGCTCCTCGTTGACGATCGCAAACGCAGCAGTATACGTATTATTCATGTTCGCAGACCAATCACCAAACTCAAGGCCTATCTTCGCATTCGTCCCATTATCTCCAGAAACACGAAGCACACGCCAGCCATCATCAGACGAATTATCAGAACCAACAAAACGAATATCTGCATTACTCGGATGAACGATTGCATACTGAAACGAAACTTTGGTTGTCGCATACTGCGTCGCAAACAATGTACTCAGTAAAACTATCAGTATGCCAACTGCAATGAATTTTCTATCCAGGTGCAATCCCATCCATACCCAATATATGCAGATAGATATCCCGACGATATATATAAATTAATAGGAAAACACATTGCACAATCGTCACATTCAATCAACTTATTCATCAATAAATCACCAAATAATCCTGAATTTAATCCATCCATAACCTATACCAATATACGAAGATATAAATAGGCTCTAGACAAATATAATACCATAGAATACACGTGAACCTATGAAAAACCTAACAAGACATGCGACTTCATTCATACTCATTCTCCTCATTATTGGATCAGTAATTCCAACAACAATCGTATGCAGTACATCTGAAAAACCTAACAATACCATCGACATCCATCAAGAATTCGTTCTCCTCCGCAGTGAGCACTATCTTTTCATCAACACCTCAGAAAACGTCAGTGAATTCCATATACGATTTTGTTTCCCTCCAGAATATGGATACCAAATCCCTGTTTTTTTAGAAATATATAACGACAGTACTGCAGACATACAGAATTACCGCATCGAAAACGATACACATGAACCAAACAAAGTCATAAACTTCACGATCAATCATCTGAACAAAGATGAAGGTACATTCATACATTTCTCCTGCTGGGTTCTCACACAAAACCATACCTTCGACGATCTCCCAACCTACCTAAAACTCCCAAAACCCGCAGAGCTTCCCAACGAAACAAAAATCTGGCTTACCGCAACACAAGTCGTGCAAAAAGACAACATTTTTTTACGAATCAAAGCACAACAACTCCTCAAAGGAGACGATAATCTAATCTCCTATGCAAAAACCATTGCATCGTTCATAAAAAATCATCGGTACTGGTTATTTGTCCTCGAATTAAACCTTGACATTTTCTTCCCACAAGATGCACTCACCACCTTGTTTCTCAACGGGGAAAACGTAGGACGATCAAATCTTGCCTGCGCATTATTCCGGGCAAATAATGTTCCCGCACGCGTCCTCCTCGCCCACAACGATCAAGGATTCTGGACCCAGATGCACTACATGGTCGAATACTACTGCCCAGGATACGGCTGGGTACTACTTGATTCAACAAAAGGCGAGACACCGTATGCAACAAAACGACAAATCATCAATCGGATCTGCAATCCTGAAGATGAAAACGACACAAAAACAGATTACATATTCCCACTTATGAAAGGAGAAGAACGATGGCTGTGGATCGACAACGAACATGTTTCTCCGTATTATGTTGATTGTAAGGGCGGGAGTAAATCGCAGATGTTTACAGAAAGCGATGTGTTCGTCAACGAATCAATCGCAACAACATTAGTTTCGCTTTCAAAAACCGTGTTTCACTCCTATGAACACTATCTAGGGATGAATCTTTCCTTTGAAAATCAAAAGCATTTCCAAAACGCAACATCGTACCAACGATCAGCGAACAGTGCATTCAAACAAAGCGATGTCCAAGGATATATAGAAAATATGAGTCTTGCAAATATCGAATACGCAGGAATCATGAATTAGAACAACAAAACCTCATTTTTGTGTTCGCATAATCTTTATTACCGTTTTCAAGTTATTCTTTTTTTAATGACCGAGACAACACAAAACAAAAAACACAAACGACGAGGATCATCAGGAT
>CAIYYQ010000413.1 GCA_903930505.1 Methanobacteriota archaeon | reverse complement strand
TGAGCAGCTGCCCAGGGAATATGACCACCGAGTGCTTCGACGAACGGGTCGATATCAGCGAACGTGACTCTGTCATCGTTGTTCATATCACCGGATTTGAATATTCTTACAGACTGTGCAGGTGACGGGAGACTTGGTGTACCGCCAGTCCCGTGTTTCACGGTGACGGTGACGCTGAACGTTCCCCAGTGGTTGTTGTATGTAAAGGCTGATGATACGGTAATTGGGCCTGTGACCGGTCCAACGGTGCTGCTGTTGCCGTCGCCCCAGTAGAACGTGAAGATTAGGTCATTTCCAGTTTCTGTGGAGGAGGTCTGATATGTAACCGGCAGCGCGTCGTATTGATAACTGCTTTGATGCATTGAGCTGATTCCCTTGTTCTTGTCGGCAGCGAGCGTATTATAGGATGTGATATCAACCGGTATCGTTGGCGCTGGAGGAATTGGTTGTGCTTCAGTTGTGAAACTCCAAATCGGACCAGGTGTACTAGACAAATGATTATCAGTAGAGATAATCTGCCAATAATACGTGACACTATACCCCATCGTCCCAGGATCAAAAGATACCCCAGACTGATCATTTGAGACAAGAACATCAGGAGTTGAATCACCAGCTTCAAAATACACATCATACGTCACAGTATCACCAACATCAGGATCACCACCAGCCCAACTGAGATCAGCATTAATCGAGATACCAGTTAACCCATTACCAGGCGATGGATTACTTGGAACATACGGAGGATTGTTGGGAGGCTGCGATGCGATTGTGAAACTCATGATATCGGTTGTAATCTTATTTCTACTTGTGTCCACATAGTAGATTCTCCAGCCGATTTGTCGTCCAGCGGGTATCGCTGGGTTCTGCCAGGTGAAGTTTGACCAGGTCCATTGATTCTGTACGCCACCCAGAACCATGGGAGAACCATACTTTGATCCACCGCTGCTTGCGATTTCGTTTCCAACGGTTAAAAAGGTGGAAGGCGACACCATGTTGTTATATTCAGTTCTAATCCAACTGTCATTGCGTCCCATGTCAGAGATACGAATCTCATCGATCTTCCCATTCATTAAATAACCACCAGCACTTCTGTATGTTCCAATGTTCAGGCCATTTGGCTCAGAATTTACAAGACCTGTAAGGGGAACATTCCGCTCCATGAGACTGTTGACAAAAAGCTCTAAATCATCGGTAACTGAATTTACCCTTGTGGTAACATAATACCACTGTGGGCTTGTAACATTTACTTTTGTTGTACTGTATGATGAAGGAGTGCTTACATCTGTTTTTGCATAGTTCTTGAAGCTTTCATTCGTCCAAACCAGTAAGGAAATTCCAATGTTTTCACTCGCTCCTTCAAATATATACCGTCGCATCGCCGCATTTCCATCGACATACACCCAGGCACTCGCGGTATACGTACTGTCGGCCGGTAACCGGAACAGATTTGTTTGTAGGTAATCATCAGCACCGTCGAAATCCACACAGCGCCCTACTTTCCCGGGTTGGTTGTAGCTGGGGTTTCCACCAGCGCTCGTGATATTCCAATGGTTCGGTGAACTGTCCTTCAGATCAGCAGAGGTTGCACCAGTCAAATGATCCACCAGAATGAAATTAGAATCCCAGGTCCCTACCACATCTTGTCGGTTTCCGCTACTAGAGTTTCCATAATACATATAGAATATGGTATCTTGATTTGAACTGATATACGGGATCTTCACCCAAGCAGCAAGCTCACCAGTCGCACTGTTATAGTATTCAAGCTCATGACTATAGACGGTAGTATTCGTCGCATCAACAAAAACAAAATCATCGCCATCAGGTTGTGCATGATTGATGAAATCAGATGAAGTACATGAGACAAGAACCGGGAAGTTCGTCAAATCCTCATCAATTTGGGTATGATCAATGACAATCAATTTGCAATAATTCCAGTTGATATTCCACCAGTTCAAACCAGTGAAATTCACCCATTGTCCTGACTCATTGGTAGAGAGATAGGCGTAGTCCAAGCCGATGTTATCCCTTCCCTGGGCAGATAAAATGATGCTTTCTCCAGGTTGAATCGATGGAGATGATTGGCCTTGACTTCGCCATTCGGGAAGGACATTATCTATGGTTCGGAATTGCCAAATAGGACCTTGCGTACTTGTTGAGTACCCAGGATCATAATCGTAAGCGATTATCTTCCAGAAATATGTTGTATAAATACCCATGGTTCCTGGAGGGTCATAGGTTGTTCCTGATTGATTGTGGACTTGTATTGGTGGCGGATTGGTGGTTCCAAAACAAACGTCATAGGTTACGGGATTTCCATCAGGATCCCCACCGGTCCAGCTGAGAATTGCATCGCGATTCACATCAACTGCTTGATCCGCAGGGCTCGGATTACTGGGTACGTTGGGTGGGTTGTGGAAGGGGACAGTTGCTTGTCCCATGTAGGGAATGTAGTTGTGTTTAGTTACTGTTACATACATGGTCCCCCCTGAGGACGGTGAAGGGGTAAAGGTTTTATCTCCATTCACGTCCGTAGTACCTGTGAGATAAATTTCTGTGCCTTTCCATAAACAAACAAGCGCAGAAGCGAATGGGCTACCGCCGGAGGTCACATGAACAGTGAATGATGATGGCCCAGCAGGCAGGGTTGACGGATGTGTCACAACTAGGCTTGAAGGGTTCTCTGTCCAGATGTTCAACTCAGGGTCCCCGAGAAGAGTGAGTTCGTCATAGATACATTTGTAATAATCATCGCTATGAGGCGAACTATCTTTACTATCTGAGAGAGCCTGCCCTACTTTATAGTATCCATCAGTGAAAATAGATTTGAAAAATTCAGTATCGTACTTGTTTGAATACGTATTTAAAGAACCAGCGACGTAGATACCGTATCTTGAGTTTCCAACGAATGCAACGGAGCCACCGTTGGCATTTCTGACGAAATGTTCCGCGATACAATACGAATCAAAGGCGTTCACGTAACAAGCGAGTGAGTAGAAGATGTTTTGTTTGTTTCCATTGATAAATGCATCGGCCTCAGAAGTAGATAGATACCAATTGTGATTCGTGTATCCAACACCCATTGTAGTGGTGTCGCCGTGATCTGCGTGGTTGATCAGGTTTTGACCTGCGTTAATCGCAAGTTTTACATTTGTTTCATGGTTTCCACTGTCGCTATCGTAGACATTGTTCATTGTCCAACTTGCAGGGATATAGTTGGTGTCAATAGCTATTTTTACATCTTGTCCATGTGTCGAAGCATCAAGATCAAACCCGAACATTGCTGCATTTTTTGCGTAACTCGTAAGGGGTGGATTTTGTTCGTAGGTGAAAATCTTGTTGATAAACGTGGTGATCATGCTGGTAGTTGTTACCGAGGCACGACCTACATTCACCTCACAAGTCCAATCCGCATCGTAATCCGCATAATAGGTATCTGTGGGGGTGTATACATGTTCTGGAGACCCACCGTTAAATGTAAGGTAATAATCTTTTATTCGTACAGGGACAGTGTCTGTATCACCACCAAGCAGGAAAAACGTCGCACCCCATGTTGCTGCAGCGTCTGCAACAAATGCGCGGATTTTCTCCTGGTTATCCGCACCAGCGTAATTACTGTAAATATAGGTGGTTGTCACAATCGTTGCTTTCATTCCTTTTTTTGTTTTCCAATCTGCCAGTGGTTGGAAATTACTTGTCCAGCTGCTTTGACAAATGATGACGTAGCTGTAACTTCCGGCTGGGAGAGACGTGGTTCCTCGCATTCCACCGTCGCCTCCCGGAGACGAGGCAAGAGTAGCGACTTCAGGGTTCACCACCATTTCTTTCACTTGCGCATCATAGTATGCTCTTTCGTCTTCTGATATCTTTGATGAGAGGTAATCACCGCAGACGTATCCAGGTTTACCGAGGATTGTAATCGTCATTGAGGTGGAGAGAGAAAGTTTCTTTTCTGCGGGGATGTACTGCAGCGGGTATACCTGGATGACTGCCATGCTTTGGCCTGCAAGGTCAGTTTGGTAGAGAAGCGTTGCAGATTTTGCGGCCTCAGCAGGGTAAGACTGTGATGATGCATAGACTGCAACATCAGGTTTAACAAACGCGATTTCTTTGTCGAAATCATTTGTTGTTCTGAATGGTTGAGCAGGATAGATGGTATAGGATCCTTGGATTTGTTGTTGTTCTGTCTGAGTCACTTGCACATCGGTAGCAATCATCCCTTGGGGCAGCGCAATGGTTACTATTTCATAGGGGATCGAAGGTTTTCCAAGATCATTTGTATTACTTCCATCGTTAAGGCTGAGAAGCGTGTATCCATTGGCCTCATTCATGGTGAGTTGATCTCTGGAGAATTTCAGGGTATATTGATAGCTCATAATTTGCTGGTTTTCAGCATTTACCTGATTTACCTGATTTCGATTAACAATTTTTTGAGCGGGTGATATCGACGGCACAAGCAAAAAAAATGTTATCGCGAGAATTGCTATAGTGTTCCATCTGCTTAAAATTTTTTTATGAATTTCTTTCATTCTTATTTTCCTCCCTAGGTTTTACCGCTATTTTATATATTTTTATATTATT
>CAIYYQ010000412.1 GCA_903930505.1 Methanobacteriota archaeon | reverse complement strand
ATGCGACTCATGAGGATGCCGGGGATCATCGGTCTTGCCATCACACCAATCATAGGGGCTCTCAGCGTCAACAACACATCTCTTGCAGCATTGATTCCTCTGTTTTTTATCGGCGCGATATCAAAAATCTACGGATTTGTCATGAATGATTATTTCGATGTTGAGGTAGATAAATTAAGCCCGGATCTCTCTCAAAGAGCACTTGTAAAAGGCACTATTACGAAAAAACATGCGCTCACCATCATCGTTAGTTGTTTTTTTATCGGATACATAGCGATATTTGTTTTTTTCTTCAAAAACGAGCCTTTTTTCTATATGGGTCTTTTCTGCATAGTAGTAGCAGACATCCTTGGTTTCATCTATAACAAATATGGAAAACAGCTCATCGGCTCTGATTTTCTTATCGCACTTGCTGAATCGTTGTTTTTCCTCTTCGGAGCACTCATGGTTCTTCCCAACGGGTCTCTTGGTCTTCTCACATGGGTCCTTTTCATAATTCTCTTCAATGAACAACTCTATATGAACGTGATAGTAGGCGGACTAAAGGATGCAGATCATGATTATCAGATGAATGTAAAAAACATGGCCCTTGCAAGCGGAGTAAAAGTTGGACCAGGAAGCACATTATCTGTACCTCTAAGTTTTAAAATATTTGGGTTAAGTGAACGTTTCATCTCTTCTTTTCTCATATTTGTTCCTTTTCTTGTTCTAGGAATCAAATATGAACTCTGGCAAACAGGATTACTGCTATTAATTATCGTTTTTCTCATCATTGAAAGCACGTTTATGTTGAGCAGAACGCGATTTAACAGAAAAGAAATACGAAGACTTATCGGCGCCCAACTCATAACATGGCATCCGCTCATCCCGATTATACTTGTCTCAGTTGTTGGCTTCTGGTACCCATTTCTATTAGTCTTTTTAGCTTTGTTTGGATACATTTTCTTTTCATTACTAATGGGTCAAAAACTTGATGCTCCAGCAATGTAAAATAAAAAAAAATTTGGTTTAGTTATGGGGTGATTACCTTATCTGATTTCATGAGTGTTGATGCGATCTCTTGCATATCGCTAACCCTACCCGCAGCAAGTTTTCCTTCAAGTTTATAAAAATCCACACAGGTGACACAAGCGATCAGATCAACTCCTGCTTTCCCAAGAGCATCTATAGCATCAAGTACCGGGGATCCTTTTACCAATAGCTGAACAGCAGAATTATAAAAAATAATAATATCGGGTTTTTTATCAAGTCCCCATAATTTCCTTAAGAAATTCCCCATCATTTTCTCACCCAGTTCATCGTTTCCCCTGCCCAATGTTTTACTGTTCAGAATAATCGTGGTTTTCATGATATACATCTCCTTAGATTTAAAATGAAGAATACATGATTTCTTAAAAAAACCTTCTACTATCTAACAAAAATAATACTTATTCATTGCTTTTTAAAAAGATATTTCTTGTTTTTAAGATATGCCAATGTACGAGAAAAAGAGTTAGGTTTAACATTTCTCTTGATGAAATCTTGAATGTCCTCAACGGTGTCAATATCATACCATTCTGGAAGCACGAGGATTTTTTTCTGCAATCTTTCAAAAATAGACATAGTTTCTTGAAAAACAGTGTTTGTACTCCAGTGAATGTTTTCGAAAAACACTGGGGAGTAACTATTTTTCGTACATCCAATCAAATAATACCCTCCATCTGAGGAAGGACCGAGAACAACATCATTAGTTCTCAATGCCTGTATTGCTTGTTTGATGAAATGAACAGGTAGATCAGGGGTATCGCTTCCTAGTAAAACAACAGTATTAAACCCTTCAGTAAACGTTTGTAAAAAACTGTTTTTCATACGTTCTCCAAGATCATTTCCTTTCTGCGGCATAAAATGATACTGTTCACCTAACCATGCCCTCATTTTATCTTGCGCTGTTTCAGGGAAAAAACAGATGAAAAATGGAAGACGTAATGTTTCAATCAACGCAAGAGAATCCTGTACAAAATTCATATACAATTCCCTAACTACTGTTTCATCAAGATCTGTTGCAATACGGGTTTTCACGTTTCCATTTTCAGGATATTTTACGAAAAGAAGAATACAGATATCCTTGACTTCATCCATAATCACACATCTATGAAGATTTCGGTAGGTTTTCTTTTTTTAAGGCTTCCTCAAAAAGCTGCAGAATATCAATCACTTCAATTTCTGATTTTATTTTACTATATTCCTCATAACAAGTTAGACAATCACACACCATGGTTTTAGCATATTTTTCTGCTTCAGCGAGTCTAGCGATACGATTTTTTGTATTCGCAGAATCATAGTCGTAATTCCAATGATAACAACACAACGCCTGATCGCGAATATTCTGCATTTCAACAAGAGTACTAAATCGACTGATAGCCTTACGAGCGGCATCGTCTCGTTTATACCGTCTGGTCAATCGACACGAATCATGAAACGTCACCGCATCTCGTATTCTTAACGCTGGGAATTTCTCAACATGTTGCATCAGATATTCCGCAACACTATACACCTCAAATGTGCCATGATATCGTTTTTTTATCCTAAGGAGCGCCTCTAAGCATTCTGCGCAACCAGTCAGAATAATAGAAGGATTACATTTCTGTATTTTCTCATGCAACGCTTCCATGCAGTGATCAGCCAAATCAAACTCCCCTTGCAGTAATTGAGGAACACCACAACACGTAGTCAATCCACCTAACACAACATACGGAGTCCCAACATGATCAAGAAGTCGTTTCGTCCGCCGTATCGTCTCAAACGAATAAATATAACAACCTGGATAAAACAATACTGACTCCTGTGAAGAAGGAACTGTTTCCATATGACGCGCAAGATCAGATGCTTTCTGCATTTTCATCGCAACATACAATCCTTGTGCGGTTTGCGCAATCGGACCAAGATCTGGGCCGCGGATCGCAAGATACCGTTTGTATCCATATGGCTTCTCCTTGCGAAGTTTATATTTACAAACAAGCATCATTTCATCCCGATGAAGTCCTTTGGGACATACAGGGGCACATCGTCCACATTGAACACAAGAAAACACAAATGATTTGATACCATCAGAAATGCTCGTTTCTGGTTTTGTCGCAATATTTAATTCTTCAATCGAAAAACCTTTTTTTGTTACGGGACAAGCATCTATACATCGATTACAAAGAATACACTGAGGAATTTCCTCTTCAACATGAGCACCGATCTCTTCAGCAAGGCTAATTTTTTTATTCATATCATTTCATTTTTCCAACTTTTTTTCGAAGATACCACGTTGCGAAAAGAAGGATAACGATAAAAACGCTGACGATGCCAAGTAATATCCATGGGATTGTGCCTTTGCGAAGACTTTGTGCGATAACATCGGCGCCTACGACAACAACAATTGTGCCTGGAAGCATACAGAGCCATGACCAAAACACATAAACGCGGAATCTGACTTTTGTTAATCCGAACCCGTAATTTAACAGGTTAAAGGGAAATAAGGGTATTAATCGAGCGATGCCAACGATAAGCGCACCTTGTTTTTCAGTGAGTTCGTCAATCAAACGGAATTTTTCATGTCGTGAAAGCCATCGAGAGACTGCATCACGTGCGAAATACCGTGCGATGAGAAACGTGATACTCGATGCAATTGTTGACGAAATACTGACAAGGATTACACCAATCACAGACCCAAATACTGCTCCTGCGATCACACCAAGGATTGTTCCAGGGAGCGCAGCAACAACGACCCCTATGTAGACCAGCATGAATCCAAATGGCCCCCAGATGCCAAGCGACTGAATCCACCCTTGGATATTCCCCAGAATCCTGTCAAACCCAAAGATAAACCCTGCGATTAGCACTGCAACAACAACCGAAAGTAAAAAAATAGGCTTCCAAAGATCATGATGATTTTTTACGTCCTCATTTTTTAGAGAGGCTTGTTCTTGAAGTTCGTTCATATTTTTTCCTGTTTGTTTATACGAGTGCTCCTCCGCAAGATGATCCATGACCTGCTGTGCAACCAAAACAATGATTCCCTGTGGAAATCAACCGATGAGACAATTTTTCCATATCAAAATCTTTGATATGATGTGGTACTGTTGAAGCCATTGGTAATTCAAGTGCAAGATTAAAATCACAATCATACAACGTTCCATCCCATCCAATGTTAATCTGATGCCGACACATCAACCCTGGTATCGTGTGTGGGTTAAACGAGGTTTTGAGTAAATTTCGGTATTGTTTCTCCTGGTTTTTCTGTTGTAAATTCTGGAGAAAACGTCCGATCGGCATATTTGTTATTGTGATTAAACGCGTGAAGCTAATCCCGTATTCCTCACCTAACACCCGATGATAATCTTTTTCGAGTTCTGATTGCTCAGGAGGTAACACTGGATTAAGGGGGTTAAATACGAGTGTGAGTGATAACGAGGAATCGACACCATATCCAATTGTATTTAACATCTGCAGTGATTTTATACTTTTTTCAAAGACATCTTTTCCTCGTTGTAAACGCACGTTTTCTTCCAAGTAACAGGGTAATGACGCTACGAGTTGAACGTGATTATTGCGAAAAAAATCAACGAGTTTTTTCGATTTAGATTCCTGAAGCGTTGTAAGATTTGTTCGAACTTGCACCGGATGATCTTGGGCATAAAAACCTTGGATAAATCTGGTTAAATGCGGATGAAGCTCCGGAGTCCCACCAGTGATATCAATGAAACAACCTGGTAATTGCTTGGTCACTTCAAGAATTGTTTGCATCGTTGACCATTCCATCATCTCAACTCTGGACGGTGACCCCTGCACATGGCAATGTCTGCATTCTTGGTTGCATTGAAAACCGATGTTTACCTGCATGGTTCCAAGCGAATCACATTGAAGTTTTTTCCCGGTGATCTCTTTTATTTTTTGCTCAAAATCATCCATTGTTTTTAACTCCGAAAAACAAGTCTTTCAATCACGATAACCATTTAAAGATTTCTTTTCGTTAATCTTCCGGGTATCGATGCCATTTCGTTAATTTATCTGCTGGGACTCCGATGCGATAAAGCGCGAGAATAAAAATATTCACCAGGGTCGTTGAAAATGCCCCGTTGTGTTCCCATCGTCGAGCGGATGTGACAACGCGATTAGGGAGAATCCGTATTTTTCCTTTTGATTTTTTGATCCGTAACATGAGTTCAAGGTCTTCCATCAGTGGAAGATCAGGGTATCCTCCTAGTTTTTCAAAATATGTTTTTCGTAGAAAAATAACTTGATCTCCATAGGGGATTCGTGTCAGCTGAGATCGAACCGTTGATAATGTTGCGATGACCTTAAGCAGAGGTTTGTTAGAGTCGACATCGAGTGTGAATGCTCCGCCAACGTATTTTTTTTGTTTTAAAGTTTCCCTGATTTTTATGAGCGCGTTTTCAGGTAGGAATGTATCCGCGTGGAGAAACACAAGGACGTCTCCTTTTGCGCGGTCTGCACCTGCATTCATTTGTTTTGCGCGTCCCTTGGATGTTGCAAGTGCTATCACCGTTGGATCTTCAATAGTCTGGATGGTGTCTTTCTTGGTGCTTCCGTCAACAACGATGATTTCATATGTTTCATTGGTTTGTGTCTGATGAATGTGTTTCAGTAATGTGTTGATGGTCTGTGCTTCATGAAGGACAGGAATGATGATGGAAAAGAGGCATGGGGTTGGTTTTTCTTTTTTGTCTGTCATGATTGGAGATAGGGTATAGCAAAAGAAATGATAAAATATATGGTATCTGCTTTCCTATGTCTTGAAAAGAGATTTCTATGAAAAGATATCAATCAATTTGTATTGCGGGTTTGCTATTTTTTTGCATCGTTGTCGGATGCGCTCCTAAAGGAGTTTGCGAGCCATCAACTGGTGTTGTGTTGTATGTTGGTGGAAGCGGCATCGGGAACTATACGAAAATTCAGGATGCGATCAACGCAGCACATGTCGGGGATGCAGTGTTTGTATTCAATGGTACGTATCATGAGAACCTAGTTGTAAACACAAGTGTTCAATTGGTTGGAGAAGATAAAAACACGACAGTTATTAACGGGAGCGGGACTGGATGCGTGATTATCCTTTCTGCTGATCAGGTGAAGATCACTGGGTTTACCATCACTTGGGGCGGGCTTGTGTTTCCTGATGCAGGGATTTGTGTGGGATCAGCAGACAATACGATTACGGGAAACACGATTGTTGATAATTATTATGGGATGCATATGTCATATTTCTCCAGTGAGAACGTGATTTCTGAGAATTATATCGCGAACAATCATCAATGCGGGATTTATTTCAGTAGATCCTCAAACAACCGTCTCATAGGAAATATTGTGATTCATCAGCCATCGAACGGGTTTGGGTTGTATGAATCCTCTAATAACAATACAATCAGTGGGAATACGCTGGGGTACAATGGGTTCTGCGGGGTGAACATTCGTGATTCATTTGGGAACCATGTGATGAATAATCAGTTTATCGGAAATAACATCGGTTTGCATGTACCTCCCCCCGAGTATCATACCGCGGTTTGCAGTAATTCGTTTTCAGAGAACCGTGTTTCTTACGAGGAAGAGTATGATCTCTCCGCGTTTTCTTTGGTGATTGTAATTGTTCTTATTCTGATTGTTTTTGTTGTGCTGAGAAAGAAAGTAAGATAACCAGATAATTGTTTGAATGATTTGATTGTTATTACAAAAAGAAGGGTGTGGTTTTTAGGATTTTTTTGTTTTCAAACCAAAATTTGCTATTGCTACTCCAACAGAGATTAAGATAACAAAACCTAATACTAAATAGATTATTTGATTTACAAAAGATTGTGAACAGAAATATGTGTTTTTCATACAATATAATGCAAAAGCTGTCGGAGCTATGCTCACATATAATACCACGATTAAGAACACAAATGTCTGTTTTTTATCAAATTCTTCTTGTTTTGAAAAAAAAGGCTTGGCTTCACCACGAGCGATTCGATTTTCTTTCCACATAGCATATATTGTACCGAGAAAAAGAAAAATACAAAAACCAGCACAAAAATGTATTCCAATCATTGCTGGTGATGAAAGAACTTGCATTCCAAAACTTAGCGGGACAGCAATTTCAATTAATGCTGCTGTAAAGAGCATACCAACTGCAGCACGATACAAAATCTGAAATCTTTCATTTGTTGGGAAATCAAGATTCATTCGTTTTTAAAGTATCCCGCCTGCGATAACAACATTTTGGATAGGGGTATTGTGTGCAAAAAAAATCAGATAATTTCTTTAAGTAAAAAGAGAGGAAGGATTTATGAGTATTTTTTCCATAACAACAAAGTGATAATGAACATGATAATCGCTGGGATAATCACCAGCAACATTTGAAGATATGCATAAGGAACATAGGTATCAAAGACCAGGAGATACAAGGGGTAAAGAAACAGCAATGCAGATCCAGCAAGACCCGTATACCTCACAAAGGATTTTCCTCGGATCATTCCCAGACAGGTGAAGATAAGCAGCAGACCTGAGATGAACAAGACGCCTGCAAAAAGAAAGGTGTTCACATCATACATCATAGAATATTTCCACATCACTGCAATAATCGCAGTATTTGCAGTGGTAACAAATACATACCATGCGATCGCTGCTAACGCAAGATAAAGAGAATACAGCACCATCATTTTTTTATCAGTAACAAAAGGGACATCATCATTACATTTTTGACATTTCGACATAAATACACCAAGATATAAGAAGAGATATACTGAGGGACTGACATTAATTTTTCCTTCCTTTGTCTCTAAAAACAATGAAACAGTATAACCTCTTATAGTATAAGGAGAAAAACACCAGTTTTTTTCTAGTTGATACGATAACTTTAAATAAAAAATGATATTATAGTGGAAAAAATAAAGAAAAAATAAAAAAATGGAGGCGAAAAAAATGGAATTATTATTGTGGGCAATAATACTACTTGTTGTACTGATTGTAGTAATACTCCTACTCGTATTCTGGGGAATCTACAACAGGATAATCAGATCAGAAAACAGAATAGATAACGCATGGGCACAAATTGATGTTCAACTTAAACGACGAGCGGATCTTATCCCTAACCTCATGGAATCCGTCAAAGGATATATGAACCATGAGCGAGGAACTATGGAAAGTGTTACGAATGCGCGTGCTGCAATCATGAGTGCAAAATCACCACAAGAAGCAAACAATGCAAACAATATGCTCACCGGCGCATTGAAAACATTATTTGCAGTCGCAGAAAATTACCCTGATTTGAAAGCAAACCAGAATTTTTTACAGCTTCAAGATGAACTCACTCACACGGAAGATAAAATCTCGTTCGCACGACAACACTTCAACGATTCAGTGTTATCCTACAACAACACAATCGAGACATTCCCAGGAAACTTCTTTGCACACCGCATGGGAAAGAAAGCAAAAGACATGCTGCAAATCCCAGAGGCATCTCGAGAAGTACCTAAAGTAGCCTTCTAAAAAAATCAAGTAACACCCGTTTGAGATACCATGGACAAACAACTGATGTTAGAAGATCATATACGGAAAAACAAACGTGACACCGTTT
>CAIYYQ010000411.1 GCA_903930505.1 Methanobacteriota archaeon | reverse complement strand
CGGAGTTCGATGGTCATTCGTTTCTTGTGAAAAAATCCCAGGATGCTAGTCGTCTGTATAGTAAGAGTCATTTGGGTAAAATTCTTCCTGGAAATCAACTGCAATTGGATCTTCTTGAAGGTCTTTTTTTGCTTGGTGAAGGAAAACTTGCGGTGTATCAGAACAAAAAAAAACTTGATTTTCATAGTCTTCTTGTTATTGCGGCTGAAAAGATTCCTGAGTTTGAGATTAAGTATTTGGTGTTTCGTGATCTTCGGAAACGTGGGTATCCCATCCAGTTAGATGACCAAACAGATCATATACATTTTCATATAACTAAAATGAAGACTGCTGATTACAACGATGAACAGCCTCATTTCATCTCTGTGTTTTCTGAGCGGGACATCCTTGATATTGATGAAACGAAAACCTTGATTTTATCTATCGAAAAAAGAAACAGTACGCTTTGGTTTATTATCGTTGATGAGGAAGGAGATCTCACGTACTATGATGTTTCCCTTCAGAACCTAACCGGTAAAATTCCTGCATATAATTTTTCTAAAGGAACCGGTATTCTTCTTGAGAACCGGGTTGTATTGTTTGATGAGCCTCTTATTTCGGATCTTCTTAAGCATGAGTTTTATGGGAAACCATTTGGTGAAGGACTGCAGCTTTCTTTAGTTGAAGCATTGTATCTTGTAGAACAACAGATACTTGCCATTCAGACAAGCGACGGGAAAACACTTTCTCCCCGTAAGTTACTGGAAATCATAAAACAGCGTCAGCCTGATATCGAACTGCGATTACCGGTGTTCCGTGATCTGAAACAGCGAGGACTTATTGTGAAAACCGGGTATAAGTTCGGGACTCATTTCCGCGCATACACAAAGAACCCTGATGAAACCCATGCAGAATATCTTATCCATGTAGTTCCCAACGGTTTCCAGAGCACGTGGGCAGAGATCAGCAGAGCAGTGCGACTTGCGCATTCAGTGAACAAAAACATTGTGTTCGCACGAGTCGATGAGAACATCATTGATTATATCTCCTTTGGTCGGTTGCGGCCATAATGTATTTATAATCATCAGTCCTTTCATTGAAATTAGAGGGAGGAGTAATCTTATGCTGCAGATCCGATGGCATGGTCATTCATGCTTTGAGATAACAAATGATGTTACGATAATGACTGATCCTCATGATGGAAAATCTATTGGGATACCAGCGCCGAATGTTTTAGCTGATATTATTCTTGTTTCGCATAATCATTATGATCATAATAGTGGTATAAAAACCATTGAAAAAGAAGGATCAAAGGTTGTAACAGATGAACGGAAAAAAACTATTGGGTCTGTGGAGATTAAAGGAATAACCTCGTTTCATGATGATAGTAAGGGGATGAAACGTGGGAAAAACATCATCTACAAGTTCACCGTAGATGATATCACGTTTTGTCATCTGGGGGATCTGGGGCATGAGCTTGATTCTGAAACCCTTGAGCAAATAGGTGCTGTTGATATTTTGTTTGTACCGGTTGGTGGGACGTTTACGTTAGATGCATCGCATGCTTGGAAAACAATTCAGGCTGTCAAACCAAAAATTATAATCCCGATGCATTATAAGATTAGCGGATTGTCAATTCCTCTTGCAGGGGTTGATTCGTTTCTTGATCAAAGCCAGATTCGCATCGCTCGTGTGGGAAACGAAATCGATATTGAAAAGGATGATATCCCTGAGGATCAAGAAGTTTGGGTGTTCACCTTATAAGTTTACCATTTTGTTTTGTTAGGTGCTCTCAATGAAACATATTACTACTACACAAATCCATATTTTTCAAGACAAGGTGTTCTTGTTTTATAAGAATGATGGTCGCAAACTCCCCTGGCGAAAAACCACGGATCCCTACAAGATTCTTCTCTCTGAGTTTATGCTGCAACAGACACAAGTTTTGCGGGTAATTTCTTATTATAAAAAATGGATTAAGAAGTGGCCGACCATCAATGATCTTGCAACAGCATCTCGCAGCGATGTGTTACAAATGTGGATGGGACTTGGTTACAACAAACGTGCGCTTTCGTTGCAGAAATCCGCTCAGATTATCAGTCAAACCTATCATGGTGATGTGCTTTTGGCAATGAATCATTTTCTCACGCTTCTCGGTGTTGGTTTGTATACCTCAAATGCGGTGCAGATTTTTGCAGCTAATGCAGACATTGTAACTGTTGATACGAACATCAGACGCATTTTGATACATGAATTTCATCTTCCTCAAGATACTTCCAAAAAAGATTTGTGGACTCTTGCAGAACGATGTCTTCCAAAAGGCAACAGTAGAGATTGGCATAATGCGCTGATGGATTACGGATCAATTGTTCTCACTGCTCGAAAAACCGATATTGCACCCTGCACACATCAATCACGATTTGAAGGATCTAATCGGCAAATCCGTGCTACTATTCTCCGAATTTTGCTGGTGTCGTCTTTTTCTTATTCTGAACTCTCAGAAAAAATAGATGTTGATAACACACGACTAAGAAAGATTCTTGAGAAACTCATCCAAGAAGAAATCATCATTCTGCACAACAAGCGATACCAGATAAGAGAAGAACGCAGCAACTGAGGAGAAGCACCTCATTTTTTAACATAAACAAGAAAAAAATGTGTGATAAATGGTGCAAAAATTTATTTGGAAAACGTTTAAATAAGGTAAATGAATCCATATACTAGAAATTTGAGGAGATGTGTTATATAATATGAAAATTTGGAACCCAAACGAACTTGTTGGAAAAGAAGTTTTCGATGCGAACGGCACCTCAGTAGGCTGGGTAGATAAAACATGGAACAGTTGGAACGAAGAGTATCCTGGATATTTCTTTGGTGTGAAAACAAATGATCATGTGAGAAACACCTATTTCAGAGGTGCAAACAAACTGATACCAATCTACAACGAATACATTAGAACCACAGGAAATACAGTGACACTGAACAAAACAATTGACGAACTTTGTCATTACTGG
>CAIYYQ010000410.1 GCA_903930505.1 Methanobacteriota archaeon | reverse complement strand
TCTATTCTGTTTCTTCGTATAACCTGAATAATTTTGTAAGCCGTTCTTTCTCTTTTTCGTACTCTCGAGAGACATCCACAAATTTCGTTTTAAATTCTGCGAATTGTTCATTCTCTTTCAACACATCAATTTGGCTGTCCAAGGATTTAATTATCTCATCTTTTGAATGAAGTTCTTCTCGTAATCCACGGATGTTTTGTTCTAAATGAGCGTGCACTTCATCGGATTTCTGCACTTTTTGTCGTAGTTCTTCTATTTGCCGCGAGTTTTGTTCTGTTTCCTCTAATCTCTTTGTTAATGTAGTAACTCGTGCGGTAAGATCTTTTTCGAGTTGCATCTTCGACTGTTCGGTTTCTCGGAGGTTCTCTTCGAATTCCCCGGCTTTTCTTTCTTGAGATGACAGTTCTTCCTCTTGGGTTTTATATGCATCCCAGAGTTTCATCAGGCGTTCTTTTTCTTTTTCAAGTTCTTCACTGTACCGTCGAGCTCCTTCCGATGCTTCATCTCGTTTCCGATCTGATTCAGAAAGACGATGTTCGAATTCTTGAATCATTGTGTTGAATTTATTGAGACCATCAAGATTCAACGCACTCTGGATTTTCTCCAGATCATCCATGTTCTTTGAAAACGAGTTCTTAATCATGGTGATTTCATTGGAAGCCTGCTGAAGTCTGTCTAAAAGGTTTCCAGCGTGTCCTATTTTTGTTGTTTCCATATCCTCTTCTTTAACCACTCTTATGCCTCCCAAATAATTTTAACAGTAGGAGAATAGAGATGTGGATATTTAAGGGTTATTATTTTTTAGTGTTGTCTCTCAAGAACGACATATTCATGATGCAAGGATGGTTTTTCAGAAAGCAAAAAAGAACTGTGGGGGAAGGAAGCCTAAGTTCATTGTTACTGATGGTTTACCATCTTATGTGAATGCAATTAACAAAGAGTTTATTACTACTTATGGTGAAACTGAGCATCTTTGGAATACAGGATTGCAACACCATCCGAATAACAATCACGTTGAACGGTTGCATGGTAGTATTCGTGACAGGGAGAAAACTATGTGTGGTTTGAAAGTTGAACATACTCCTATCGTTGAAGGGCATAGGTTATACTACAATTTTGTTAAACCTCACGTGTCTCTTGATGGTAAGACATCTTCCGAGGTTGCAGGAATAACTAGTTGAAGGTAATAATAAGTGGCTTACTCTGATGAAAAAATCAATGCAATATCAGAAATCAAAGATATAGTTCAAAATAATCGGAAGTATTATAAAAACTCTACAAATTAGCATTTTCACAGAAAAGTTATATATAGTAATAAACTTAATAATACATATAGAAGAATATTAGGTGTATATCATGTCAGAGACAAACACAAAAAATGAAAAAGAAATTTGCATTGATCTATCAAAAGATTTCAAAAAAATGTTAAAGCGAAATAATGCTTTTCTTAAAGCACTCTCTGATTAATTTTTTTACTTTTTTCTATAATACTTTTTTATCCATTCCACAATTTCAGGAATATTTGTGCTTTCTTCTTTATAATCGGCCCATTGTTTAATTTTTTCAACATGATCGTTTTTATGAAAATTGTTTGGGAAGAAAAACATTATTCCATTAGCAGCTAAGAAAATCCATAATGTTGCCCATCCAGTTCGTTTGTTCCCATCGACAAATGGATGACCTTCTTCGAGAAATTTATTAAAAATATGAGCACCACGTATTATAATATCTTCAGTTGGGTCTGAATGTTTTTCCATCCAATATTTTATCCCTGTAAAATTAAGTGGTGCAAGGGAAATATCCCCCGTGTGAATTTTATCGATGTCCTTTTCATATTTTATTACAAGAAAATCATGTAAATCTTTTATTGTTTCTACAGTTGGGTACAAAATACCATCAACTTCAATAAAACAAAATTTTTCTTTAATCAGTATTAACCATTCTTTTGTGTAATTTAAAAGTACAATGGATTTTTCAATATCTGTAAATACTTTATCTATTTCTTTGAAAATTTTAAATTTATTACTTAATGCTTTACATGCTCTTCTAAATACGATATAAATATCATATAGTAATGATTTTTTTCTCAATATAATTGCTCTCCTTTCAATAAGAAAATCAATCAATGCTTAATAAACAATAGCATATTCATACAATACTGATTTTGGCAGACTAAAATTACCATACCTAAATTCAGTTACTCCCACTGTTGTGACACCACTTATATAACACCCCTCAATGATACGGTACCTTATTTTTTAATTGGTCATTTTTTCGTGCCAATCAATGCAACAAAAGGGTCGATATCAGCAAAGGTGATGTGTCCATCTTGGTTGCAATCTGCAGCTAGCCAAGACCAGGTGGGGTGTTGCGCTTGGAATTGTGCTTCGGTGGTGCCAATTGCTGCGACAAATGGGTCGATGTCTGCGAACGTGACCATGCCATCGCCGTTCACATCACCAAGTTTGTACATCTTTATTTGGAATGGTTCTGACCAGTCACTCTCGAGACCATAGGTATCATTGGCTTTTACGCGAATTGTATACATACCATGTTCTGACCAAATATGATGGGTGCTAATTTCAACCCCCGATTGGATAAACGTTGTCCAGGTATCGACAATCAGGTCACCGTCCCAATCCCAGCCGTATTTTATAAAATTACCATTCGGATCAGATGTTTGTGTCGTATAGATATAGTCCACTCCTGCGATTCCTCTTATTGGTCCTGCTGGTATGTCTGGTGTATTTGGCTGATAATTTACCGTTGAAACCTCAACAGAAGAAAGAATTGTATCTTGTGCGCCATTATTATCAGTAACCGTAAGCGTTACCGTGTAGGTTCCGCCATGGATATACCGATGGGTTGGATTTTGTTCAGTTGAGTTGATACCATCTCCGAAATCCCAAGACCAAGAGACGATTGTTCCATCGGGATCAGTTGAGGTATCAGTAAAATGAATGAAGACAATATTTGAGGGATTCTCCGGGGTGTAGGTGAAGTTTGCGATTGGTAGTTGGTTTGATGGTGTTGTTAATGGAAGGTAATCCCCAGGACCATAAGGAACGTTTGTGTCCCCTAAACCATCACCATCAAGGTCTTCGCCTGTGTAGTCGCTCCAGTAGTTGCCTCCAAGGTAAGGTCCACCGATGATGTTTGTTCCTGGTGTCTTGCTAATGTTCCAGATGTTATTAGCGTATCTGAAGAATGCATTGTTAGTATTGTTAAAATAGTTGTTATAAATGGTGTTAAATTCTGACATTTTGTCCCAGTAAACGATGCCTATTTCATTGTGTAAAACGGTATTACTGTTGACGATGTTATTTTTGGACGCAATGAAATTGATACCATATATGTTGTTCGAAATAACAGTGTTATTGGCTATAATATTATTATAGGAGTTGGATAGGTTTATTCCAATCTGATTGTTATTAGAAGCGATGTTATTGACTACAGTACAATTTGAGGAGAATCCAAGAGAGATACCTTCTGTTCCATCACTTACATTCTGGTTTTGTACGATCACATTTGTACAGTTGGCAAGTATCATCTGCCCAGCCCCCAAAGGCACAGTGCCACTGGTTTGATCCTTCCAATAATACACAGGTTTCTCATTCACCGTGTTAGAAACGTCTATTGAATGGGTGTTCCAATGTTCTAAAGCATAGCCCCATATTACAAAACCATTGTTAATCAATGTATTATCTGTAAAAGTATTGCTAGTAGAATAATGGATCCATATGCCTAAACCTTGGTTCGATTTGATTATGCAATTCCTGATTGTGTTATGATCTGATTTGATATCTATACCAGCACCTTCAGTATAATCAAAGCTACTACTATTTTGGATAGTAAAACCAGAGATACTCACATCATTAGCTGAAATATATACAACATCGCCGCTGCCGCCACCATCGATAATTGTATTATTCTTATCTTCACCAATCAAATTGACAGTTTTATCCACAATCACATTTTCGTAATACGTTCCATTAAAAACAAAAACGGTATCACCGGGATTCGCTATGTTGATGGCCGCCTGTATACTCTCACCAGGATGAACGTAAATTGTTGTCGGAGAAGAGAATGATTGTTCATCCCCAAAAGTCATAAAGGAAATCGGGTCGTTTTGGTTGTTGTATTCTGTTGAAATCCAAGCTGTAGAACGAGCAATATTTGAAATACGAACTTCATCTATGAGACCGTTAAAACCTAACGTCCCTATGTTCGTATACCCTCCGATATATGCATTTGTCGCATAATCGCTGATGTTTCCCAACATCGAACCATCCGTTCCTTCATTATCCCCATCACTTCCAACGCCTAACGTTTCACCATCATACCGCAGAAACACATAATGCCATGTGCTGTCCTTTAAATCACCGCTTGTCGCCCTCGTAAAATAACCAACACCATCAACAATGAGACCACCATTTGCTTTACCTTTGACAGGAGGAACGGCCCCAGGATATTCAAGGCATAAATCATACTCATAGTAGGGATAAGTATGGCTCGTATATCCTTTATTCACTATCATCTCGTCTTCTGATGTATAACCACATTTCACCCATGCAGAAATTGTTAACTGATTTTGATTTATGTCACCTATATTTATCCTATCATCATAATTGTCAAAACTTTGTGCTCTGCCTATTTTTCCAGTTGTTTCGATTGGTTCATTTGCTGCTTTTTTTGTGCCTGTATATCCATTGACGGTTGAATCAGTAACTGTAGATGTTGTTGCATCGTTTAGATGCCATACTCCGATATAATCTGAATCCCAAGTTCCATGAACATTCTGTTGATTGCTACAAGTTGGATTGCCATAATAAAGATAGAGAATCGTGTCACTCGTTGAACTCAATAATGTTACATTAACCCAAGCAACAAATTCTCCTGTTGTAGGATTATAAGATTCTATCTCATGGTTATACTTTATAGAATTTGATGCATCAACAAAAACAAAATCGTCTCCATCAGGTTGTGCATGCAATGTAAAATTCGAAGAAATGTTATCGATTAAAACCGGAAAGTTCTGCAAATCACCACTGACCTTGCTATGATCAATCGTTATTTTTTTCCGATACATCCAGTTACTATCCCACCATGGTTCTGGATCCAACAATCTCTTTTGATTCACTGGCTGAGATACAATGTTGCTCGGGATTTCAATAGACGGCGTAGCATCCATCAACCCTTTTTGTTTTACGGAACTAGCAGTGAACGAAAGAACACTGGTTCCCAAAAACAAAAATGCTATGACCAAAACAAAACATTTCCGATACAATGAATTTTTATCCAATTCTATTCCTCCCTTACAAACCAAAATACAAACGATTGATATGGAATGCCCATTTAAATATGTTCTATCAGATTTTTTTTGTAACATTTGTTACAATACTACCATTTCCTTCCATTCACAAAGACAACGTTCACCCCCTTTAGAGCCTCTCCATGTCAAGATTTTAACAATACGAACAATCAGATGCCACTCCCTAAAAAAACCATACAAAAGAATCACCGAACACAATCCAAATCAAAAAACCGTTACATTAGCTTAATAAACTACCATTTCGATACTATTTCTTAGGATACGTGTGTTCCAAGGAGGAAACATGGGATGGGTGTATTCGCCAAATTAAGACTTAGTCGTTTCTCTGAAACAATTCAAAAAATTTTTGGGAAAAAACACGCAAAAATAGGGATATACGGACCGCCAAACGTCGGAAAAACAACCCTAGCTAACCGAATTCTTCGGGACTGGACCGGAGACATCATGGGCACCGTATCAGATATCCCACATGAAACCAGACGCGCAACATGGAAACGAAACATAAAAGTTGAAAACGGACATTCATCCCTCATGATGGATATCGTAGATACACCAGGGATTGCTACCAAGATAGATTATAAGGAATTTATGAACACGTATGGACTTTCCAAGGATGAGTCACGATTACGTGCAAAAGAAGCAACAGAAGGAGTCATCGAATCGATCAGATGGCTTGAAGATATCGACGGCGTCGTATTAGTGATGGATGCAACACAAGACCCCTTCACCCAAGTCAATGTCACTATCATCGGAAACCTGGAGGCACGAAACCTTCCAATCCTCATCGCCGCAAACAAAATTGATGCTGAAGACGCAAGCCCAGCAACGTTGAAATCCGCGTTTCCTCAACACCCCGTGGTCCCCATCAGCGCATTAACCGGGTACAACACAGAGAACCTGTACAGCATGATGGTGAAAGAATTCGGGAAGAAACGACACAAAAAAAGGTGATCAGAAACCATGACGCCGAAAGAAAAAGGAATTGCGTTCACTCTTATCTCCCGTCAGAAGTTAAATGATCTCACCTCAAAAGAAAAACTTCGATTTATTCTCGATGAAGTAAAAACCGGGAAAATCCTTGTACTTGAACAAGGATTAACACCAGTAGAGCAAACATCGCTTATTGAAAACACAATGCGAGAAATCGACCAAGATACATTCATCGGCATCGAAATGGAAGGATACAGCGAAGAAAAAACCAGTTTTTTACAACGCGTGTTTGGGATCACAAAAAAACCAAGGATGACGGTAATAGGTCCTGCGCATTTGCTGAAAATGGTGCGAAAAGATAACGACAAAATCGAAACCATGATCATCCCTGGAAAAGGAGCAAAATAAATGCCGCACCAATGCCTGAAATGCGGCAAGGTATTCGACGAAGGATCGTTGCAACTGCTCAAAGGCTGCCCTGATTGCCAGGGGAACCGATTTTTTTTCACAAAACAACCGTTAGATGAACAGCAGAGAAATCAGATCAGCAAAGAGTTAACAAAGGACGATATCACATCGCAGATTACTGACATTATCAAAGAAAAGGATCAACAACTGTTAGACAAAGCAGGAAAATGGGTGACCATAAAACCAAAAGACCTACGAAAAATGATGGAACATATTCATCAGAATACAAAAAACGAAACAGAGAAACGAAAAAACTTAACGGTCCTTGATCAGGAATATCGGAAGGCACGACTGGAACAACTCAAACAAGAGCAGGAAGACTCTGATGCACCTGAGACTATTGGTGTTGAACGCCCTGGAACCTACAAAATAGATGTAAAAGGTTTACTGGAGCAAGAACCAGTCATAATCAACAGGGATGGATCGTATACGATTCATCTGCCATCGATTTTTAAAATGCGTGAAAAACAGAAATAAAAAAAGAAACTGAAACTTTTTTTTTTGTGTTGAATAGATTATCAAGTACGGAAGAGTATAAATAGAGGAAAAAATTACATAAGAACCTTCAAAGAGGCAGACAAACAAATGTTATCAAAGAAATACTGCAGCATCGCCATACTCTTTTGCTTCACGCTCTTATGCGCAGCACAACTCGTAAACGCAGAAAACAACATAGAAATGGAATATTTCTACAGCGAAGGATGCCCCCACTGCGCACAAACAACCCCCATCATTGATGCCATAGAACAAGAATATAAAAACAATATTACTATTGAACGATTCGTCGTAGAAAACCCGGAAAACTATGAACGATTGGTTAATTATGGATTTCTTGAGGTCCCTGCAGTTGTCATCAACAACCAAACAAAAATACCAAGAGAACAGATAAACAAAGAAAAACTAGAACACATCATTGACTGGTATCTTACAAACCCACCACAGAACCTTTCCTATATTGATACAAGCCAAAAAACAGCAATCGAAGGAAAACCCTATACCTTTTTTATCAACGTTTTAGATCCTGTAAACATAACAAATGTAACAGTCGCATGGTCCCATGGAATCCTCAGCGACACCAACGTCCCGTTAACAAACAACCAAAATGGGACCTGGAGCTGTACAATCACATTAAATAACAGCTTGGACGACTTACGGTACACCATCACGATCATCAATCCCTCTGGCATCCCCTCATCAGGAAACCTTCAGCTGGTAACTATCAATAAAAACCCTATGATCATTGATACACCCTGGGGGTCTTTCAATGCAGATGAATTATCCCTTCCCATTCTTACCATTATCCTTGGAGGTCTCGACAGCATCAACCCCTGCTCCTTTTTCATCCTCCTGTTCTTATTGAATTTATTGCTGTATGTAAAATCAAGACGGCGAATGTTACTCATCGGTGGTATCTTCATTTTCTTCTCTGGGTTCATCTACTTTCTTTTTATGACTGTACTACTCAGTATCTTTCTTCTAACCTCACAAATTATGTACATCACAATCGCCGCAGGTATCATTGCACTTATACTCGGCGGCCTGAACATAAAAGATTTTTTCTTCTTCAAAAAAGGACCATCGCTCAGCATCCCTGAAGATAAAAAACCAAAACTTTTCCAACGAATGAGAGAAATCGTAAAAATATCCTATCTTCCCACGATGATTGTTGGCACCGTAGCACTTGCCATATTTGCAAATACCTACGAATTATTTTGTACCCTTGGTTTCCCCCTGTTATACACAAAGATTCTCACCATGAATAACCTCTCGTTGATTCAATATTTCATGTATATTTTTTTCTATAATATTGTCTACGTTCTTCCCCTGATTATTATTGTTGGAGTCTTTGTTGTCACACTTGGACGCCGTAAACTATCGGAATGGCAAGGACGACTCCTCAAACTCATTTCCGGAATGATGATGTTTTCCCTTGGATTCGTACTAGTCTTCATCCCCGAGTACATGAGCAACGTGTTTTCTGCAGCCCTCTTATTATTCATTGCCCTCGGCGGCGGAGCACTCATCGGATTTATCACAAAAAGATACCAAGAAAAAACAAAACAAGAAAAACCCTAGCCTCCCATATAAAAGATACTAGGGATCGTTGTATAATTTCATTAAATCAATTATACATCTTACAGATTTAACCGCCGATGCAGTTTCACCACTGTTTCTACCGCAGATTTCGCATTCTCAATACGATCCTGTGCCTGCAACCGGGTCATCCCTGGTCCCGTGATCCCAAGACCAACAGGTTTTCCAAGATCCACAGCAAGATCCGCAACCTTTCGGGCAGTATTCTGAATCACGATCTGATCATGCTCAGTTTCCCCTTCGATCACCGATCCAAGAGTGATAACACCGTCGATATCTTTGCGTTCCAACAATTTCTTTACCGGAAGCGGCATGTCAAAAACCCCGGGAACTTTCACGATTTGGGTGATCTCCGCTCCCAGAAACTGTGCGTGTTCCTTAGCCTGCTCCAGCATCATCATATTGATGTCGTAGTTAAACTCGGCGACAACCGCGCCTATCCGTATCGTTTCTTTTGGCATATTCTTTCTTTCCTCCTTTTTTATTTTTGTTTCAACGATCCCGCATCAACAAATCCTTGCCGCAGTCCTTTTCCTGCGTTCTTTACAAGTTTCTGCGGGTTGAACAATAAATCAATCACATTACGAGCATGTTCTCGAGTACGCCTCTCAGCAAGCCATGCCAGCTCAGACTCGTTTTTTGCTTCATCCTCATGAACAAACACCTCAATGATATGTTTGCTACAAAGAATTTGAACCGAAATAAGCCCCATGCTTGCCTCATGGGCACATTGCTTATCAATCGGCATCGCACCAGGCATACCAAGAGCGATTACAATATCGCATTCCTGCTCATCAAAAAGTTTTTTACAAGCAACAGGAAGATCTTTGACCCCTGGAACCGTATATCTGATGATTTTAAAACCAGTGACGTTTGATTTCAATTCATCAATCGCTGCATGTCCCATATCAAACCGTGCAAATGTAGTATCAGCTATTCCTATCTTTTTCATCGTGTTCCAATCTCTCTATTTGTTTCTGAAATTCATATGCAGTAATGATCCTGCCGATGATCCTGCGGGTTCCATCAAGATCTTCGCCACCCTCATATTTAGGGAGTCGAACGACTTTTGCAGGGATGTTCCTCTTCTTTAACTCTTTTTGAATAGATTTTTCATCATGGATCTGATCATACCCCAACGCGATAACATCAGGTTTAATCTCTTCAACAATAGCGTACATATCCTGTTCATTTCCAAGATACGCCTCATCAACGACCTTTAATTCTTTAATGAGTTTTAATCTGATCTCCTGGGGCGTTACTGGTTCATGTTTTAATTTTCGAACAGTAGTATCCCGGGCGACGACCACAACCAAAACATCCCCTAGTTTCTTTGCTTCTTTCAAATAATAAATATGTCCAAGATGAAGCAAATCAAACGTCCCGGTTGCCATTACTTTGACCATAACTTCCACGCTTTGATGATTTCCTTTCCCTCAATAAAAACAAGGTTATGCTGTTGCGCATATAAAACTGCATCTTTTTTGGAGAGCGCTTTTCCGTCTTCCCCCATCATCTCACATCCACTACCCGCGGGAAGGAGACCCGCCATCTGCAAGAGCGCAACCACAAGCTCGGTATGACCGCTTCGTTCATCTAACAGATTTTTTGAGGCAACACAGATCGGGACGTGCCCTGGTGATCTGAACTCAACACCAAACGCTTTCATCGCAGCGGCGCTATCCATCTTCTCAGTATGTTGGATGAGATCAGCGAATTTCTTCATTGTCATACTACGATCAATATCAGTGATCCCCGTGAATGTCTTCCGATGATTCACCGCAAGCGAAAACGACGATTTCGTATCATACGGAATATCATTGGGAATGAGCGCGTTGAACACAGGGTACATTTTGCTTGTCTCTGAAAACACATCTGCAAGAAATGGAAGTTGGAAATGATCAGCAACCCCATGTGAAATCATAAGAAAAATAAGTCCTCCACCGTCCTTACGTAATTGTTTTATCGATTCCCATGCGACAAATTGAGAGGCAATAACAAGATCGGTTTCC
>CAIYYQ010000409.1 GCA_903930505.1 Methanobacteriota archaeon | reverse complement strand
GCTGCAACGTCTCCCTCAGGGTAGTAGACTGTTCCTTTGAGGAGCACGGTTAGGAAATCATAGTGTAACCATGTTATAATATCGCCTGATTGGAAAGGAGCGTGTTTGTATTCCCAGATAAGTGCTTTTCCATCTGAGCATATATTAATTCCACGGTACTCAACAATAGCGACATCAGTACCACTTTGTACATATAAATTAGTCCAGTTCATTCCTCCATCGTAGGTTATGGTCATAACGACAGAATAGTCGTTTGCATTGGTGAAATTCTGTGCATAGGCGCAGACTACGAATGTATCACCCTGTATGTGGCAAACTTCGGGGAATCTGAAGTTGTAGTTGGGATCTGCCCAGTTTACTTCGCCCAATAGGTTATAATCAACGACTCCGCCAGTAGTGTTATCTTGGCAGACAAGGATATTGAGTTCTTGTCTTCCAGTCCCGTTTTTCGCTTCATACGCTGTCAAGAATCTGTTATTATTGACTCCTACGGATGGGTAGCTGAATGTATACCCGTTGGGAACGCCAGCTTCGTTGGCCCCGTAGATGATATAGGTCTGATAATCATCATTTGTATTTGAGACAACTTTAGACCATTGGAGAAGAAGACTGTGACCGTATGTATAGGGACTTATTGTTATGAGTGGATCCCAGCATGTCACAAATTTATCTGTTGCATGATCAAACGCGATATCATTTCCTGTTACTTCTTGGAGATTGTAGGAAGGATATTGATAAGATGATAGAGTAGCACTTCCGTTCTCAGCCTCTTGCATAATATAAGCTGAAATATTCTTTCCTCCAGCTGTGTTGCGGGTAATCGACATCGATATAGCGCCCCAGAACCAGTCTCCATAGTTGTTGGCAGTGGCGATAGTCGGCTGTTTAATGTTACTGAAACCACTTGTGCTAAAGTCCCAATAAACACCATCGACTGTGGCATTTAGTAAATCAACAATTGTAGAATCGTCAGTTTCCCACGTATACTTCTCAATCCAACCGGTGTTCTCTGCATCTGCAACTGCTGTAGATGGTCGGAATGTATTGACCCATCGGTCAAGGGACCCGTTCTTTCCCCAGTAGGCAAGCGATGCCTGCGTTCGCTGTAACGGTGCTTGTGCGGAGTTCACGAAGTAGATTTCGTTGCTCTCATTTGCACCGTAATCGTTCATACCTGCGTAATTCTGACTTACCGTTGTTGTACCAGTGGATGAATTGTAGAAACTCTCATCGTACGTGAGGAGCATGTCTCCATTTCCATTAGATTCCATAGCTGGGTGCGTGTCTTTCCAAATCCAGTAGAATCTGGTCAATTGTTTCTGAGGAACAGTCGCTATTCTAGCAGGTAACTGCTTTGCAGTAACACGTTCAACTTGTGCTTGCAGTTCCATTTTTTGGAGAAGTCCCTGAGTTGTACTGATGGATTTTGCGCTCTGTTCGAGTGGTTTGAAATTCTTTAAACCATTCTCTTTAAATTCAGAGATAGCCGCAGATCGATCCATCGTTCGCATTTCCGGCGCTGGTATTGGCTCCGATTTAATTTGTGTCGTCGGTATCAACTGGGTTGGTTTTCCCATACCCGTGGTGCTTGTTAACAACAGCCCTGCAATAACGATTGTTATTGCTCCGATTAATATTTTTCTATTCATTTTTCGTTTTCCTCCCTATATTTAGGTTTTTTTTTGTTTAAGATATTTCTGACATACTACACAACATCTTCATTTCTATACATATCATCATATAATTGTATAGCATGTATCGGCTATATATATACGTGCTTATATTTAAATGTTTTGTTTAATTTCCATGTTTCCTAGGCAGAAAAAATAAAAAAAACTCGTGGAAACCACCATAATCCATACTAGGGAACCCCCTCGTAAAAAATAGATACACTCCTATTCAACCATATTATATAATATCTAATATATATAGTATAGACGTGCAGAACTATAAATCATATTGCTTAATGCCGTTAAAACAAAAAGAAAAAAGCTGCACCATCTGTCAGGTCTTCCATCTCACTGGCTTCAGACCTCGCAGTATTCTCAGCCGTAGTTCATATAATGTCGATGGAAACAAACCTCATTTTCGTTCATAACACATCTCTTGTTAACCAGTTGTACTGTTCTATAACGGTAATAACTTGATGCTGCAAACAATACTCTTCAGCCGGATCTCATTGTCCTGGCATTTCCGATCACTACTTGAAAAAAAAGAGCCAATTTTCTGTTTGAGTACAATAAGATCCCTATATGAACCCTTAACAAACCAAAAATGGTTAAATGACGGATTCAAAAGAGGAAAGCACATAAGGAGACCGCATGATACCTAGTTATCCATAAACTATATATTTTTTCCCTCGTTTGCACAAACGAGAAGAGACAACCCTATGACATTAACCATATACAATTCACTTTCGAGAAAAAAAGAAGTATTTACCCCTGTTGAACCAGGGAAAGCAAAGATGTACGTCTGCGGGATGACGGTCTACAGCGACGCGCACATCGGCCACGCGAGAACCTATCTTGCGTTTGATGTCATCAGACGTTACCTTGAATACAAAGGATACCACGTGAAATACATTCAAAACATAACAGATGTCGATGATAAAATCATTACAGCTGCACAACGAGAAAAAATTGATGCACTCGAATATTCACGCAGGTTCGCAGACCGCTGTTTATCAGATCTAGATATGGTGGGCATTCACCGTGCAGACGCGTACCCAAAAGCATCAGAAACCATTTCGCAGATGATTGCGATGATCAAGCAGATCATTGACAACGGATATGGATATGTTGCTGATGGAGATGTATACTTCTCCGTTGAACACTTCAAATCCTACGGGAAACTTTCTGGGCAGAACATAGAAGAAATGAAGACAGGGGCACGGATTGAACCAGGAGAACACAAGAAAAACCCACTTGATTTCGCACTGTGGAAACATGCAAAACCAGGCGAACCATCCTGGGATTCTCCATGGGGCGAAGGACGCCCTGGGTGGCATATTGAATGCTCAGCGATGAGCAGCACACTTCTTGGGTTGCCGTTTGATATCCACGGCGGCGGCATGGATCTACGGTTCCCTCATCATGAGAACGAAATAGCACAATCAGAGGCAGCAACAGGTAAAACTTTTGCGAATTACTGGATGCATGTAGGATTGCTCACCGTGAACGGAGAAAAGATGTCAAAATCACTAGGAAACATTGTGAACATCCGCGATCTGCTCAAACGATGGGATCCGGAAGTGATTCGTTTTTTCTTTGTACAAACCCAGTATCGCAGCCCACCGGATTTCAGCGAAAAAGCGTTGCAGAATGCTGCAAAAGCACTTGAAAAACTTCATCGACTTCAAGAAAAACTTGATACCATTGCGCATCGTCCTTTTGCTGGAAAGATTACCGAAAAAACATTAACGCCAGAGGAGCGAGATTATCTACAAGCGATCAAGGAATGGAAAAAGGGTTTTGAGGAGGCGATGGATGATGATTTCAATACGCCGCAGGCGGTCGCTGCACTTTTTGATTTTGTCACAGAGAGCAACCGATATTTCGACACCATAACAAAACCAAATGAACAGCTCTGTACATACGCCAAAGAAACACTACTACGTCTCGGACGGGTGTTAACGCTGTTTCAAGAAGAAAAACAAACAACAGACCAACCACAAGATGCGGTTGTCATAGAAAAACTCAAGACCTTGGCGTCTCATTACCATGCTACACCAAAAGAAAAGCGGATCGATGAACTCATAAAAACCTTGCTTGATGCCAGAGAACAGGCACGCAAGAACAAAAACTGGAAAACCGCAGATGAAATACGGAAAGATCTTCACACGATAGGGTTTGAGATTCAGGATACAGAAAAAGGACCAGTATGGAGAAAAAATAAGATATGAGACGGATTCTTGTTGGATTTGATGGATCAGAGGGATCTGAAAACGCGTTGAACAAAGCAATGATGCTCTGTGATGAAGACGGGGAAATAATTTTACTTGCGGTTGTGCCAAAGCCTTCAGATAAAAGCTTTATCGATCAAGAGGTTTATGAGAAACTGAAGAAAAAAGCAAAAAACCTTATCGATACAGCAATCCAGGACATCGGTGAACATGAATTTACGATCAAAGGACTCATAGAAGAAGGAGATGTCGCTGCAAAAATAATTGATACCGCGAGTAATTTGAATTGTAATCTCATTGTCCTCGGCAGCAGAGGCTCTAGCGAAATCGGAAATTATCCACTTGGAAGTATCGCAAATAAAGTTGTGCAGTATGCGCGTAAACCTGTGATGGTTGTCCGATAACAAAATGCTAATTCAAAGAGAAAAAAAGAACCAAGGTTGTACATGCTGAGATACTTCATGATCAATGGACGAAGTAAAAGACGCAGGAATCCTACATTGTTGATAATGGGAGTGTTGCTCTTCATTCTTGCAAGTGGACTCAGTGGGTGTACTGAAAAAGCAGACCATCTCGTCATCACCATTGTAAGTTATTCACCAATTGATGTTGAGGGATATATCGCGGTAGATGACGTACACGTCCAAAACGTGTCTCTTGGGATGTTTAATACTACAACATACAACGTGTCCCTGGCCCTTTTACCGGATCAAACGTATCACCATGTGACCGTTTCTATTCAATCAGCTGAAGGTGGTGACGTGTGGCTCAATGCTTCTTGTGACAACGTCACCGAGAGCGCATCCTTTACCGTAAGTGTTCAACACCATATAAGCGTGCGAAGTTACAAATAAAAAAGGGTTATTATTTACCCCGGTTTTGGTTTGCGCGAAGACTGGGCCGTATTTTTTCAGTACCTTTTCCTTTTTTATGAAGCCCTCGTCCTCGTTGCCCTGCACTGGTTTTTCCTCGCAGTACTCGTTTTGTGTTTGAGGAACTTGAAATCCAGTTGATCTTCGGATCATTCATGATTACCGGGTGCACAGGGTCTACAAGGATTACTTCGTAATAATGATATTTGCCGTCTGCTCCAACCCAATAGGAGTTTAAAACTTCCATGTTCGGGAAACGTTTCGCGGTACGTTCCTCAGCAATACGTTGTGTGCTCTTTCCCATGGTGATCTTGCTGATACCCTTTTGAGATGGTTTACGTCCTCCTTTTATCTTTGGTTTTCTGAGTCCGCCGCGTCTGACATGGGCTCGGACGACGATGTATCCTTGTTTTGCTTTGTATCCAAGTGATCGTGCACGGTCAATACGAACCGGTCGTTCCACTCGAGTAAAGTTGTCTTCTTGTCTCCATTGGATAAGCCGCTGTTTCTGCGGTGACATAAATGAAGTATCATGTTTTTTCCATTCATCTGCTAAGTGATTGTACATACTTTTTGGCATTTCCGTACACCTGTTTTTTTATTAGGTAGTAAGGAGCTAAGGATGATAAAGCGTTATTTAAAACTTTTGTCACTTTCAGGATACCTGTTTTTTTTCATGATGCAGTCGTGTTCAATGCAACCAATCGATGGAAGAGATTATTTTTTCCAAAACATTTATATCAACAATAAATATTGTGGAATAAATATTTTCGGAGGATAAAAATTATGAAAAATCAATTGAGACGAGAGTTAGCCATAGCAATAGTACTGTTGTTTGTCGGAGCAAGTTTCATACCCGCCATCATGGCAGATGAGACAGAAAATCAGAGTACGGATTTAAACAATGTTTCAACTACAGATGGAAATACAGACAATATTGATACGTCTAATCCTGATGAAAATACAAACACTCTTCTCTTTTTAGCTGGCACTGGTTCAGTCCATAATACTAATACAGCAAAAGATTTTGATACAATTCAAGCAGCAATCGATGATCCTGATACTCTAGCTGGACATACCATTATGGTAGATGCAGGAAACTATACTGAAAATATAGTAGTTAACAAAGCTATTTCACTGATCAGCGAAGATCAAGCGACAACGATTATCGAACCTGTTACTGATGATAACACGATAACGGTCACTGCAAACAATGCTGTGATTTCTGGTTTTATAATCTGCAACATGTACTTACATTGTGCATCAATTTGGCTCTCTCAAGTGAATGGAGTTACAATTAGAGAAAATACATTAACTGGATACTATGGAATGCTCCTCAACGGATCAACAGAATGTCATATCTATCATAATAATTTCGTTGGTGAAATTAAAGCCTATGATGATAGCCCGTTTATTACCAATGAATGGGATAATGGGTATCCTTCTGGTGGGAACTACTGGAGTGATTACACATGGGCGGATAACTGTCGTGGGCCAAACCAAGATATCCTTGGGAGCGACGGTATCGGTGATATGCCGTACTCTATTTTTAGTTATAGTGAAAATTATGATTATTATCCGCTGATGCAACCAGCACCATATACGCCGCTCGTTGGGACAGCAACAAACATAAACACCGGGGAAGACTTCTCTACAATTCAAGCAGCAATCGATGATTCTGATACTCTTAATGGACATACAATTTTAGTAGATGCAGGATTCTATAATGAACGTGTAGTGATTGATAAATCAATTTCTCTTATCGGCGAAGGTCAAGATACAACATTTATCTATCCTCCTGATGATGATGAGGGCGATACAGTTACGATTACTGCAGATAACGTCGTGTTCTCAGGTTTTACGATCACGAATGGTCGTGGGAACTATGCTGGCCTTTTAGTGTCTAACGTGCATGGAGTAACAATCTCGGAAAATACAATTTCCAGCAGCTGGTATACATTATATATTACTGGATCAACTGGATGTCATATCTATCATAATAATCTCAATTATAATAGTGAAATGAAGGAATATGACGATAGCCCTGTCTTCGCCAATGAATGGGACAATGGGTATCCTTCTGGTGGTAACTATTGGAATGGATACGGTTATGATGATAATCATGGTCCGAATCAAGATCACCCTGGTGCAGATGGTATCAGTGATATCCCCTACGATATAGACGGAGGAGGTAACATCGATCATTATCCGTTGATACAACCAGCACCATATACACCTGTAGACCTACCAATTATCGACATCACCTATCCGGAGAACGGGAATCTCGTCTACAATCCTGGAGGGCCAATCATCATCACAGGAACTGCATATGACCTGGACACCTATGTTGATTCCGTGATTGTAAAACTATACTACACTGAAAATGGAATTAACTACTATTATGGGTGGAACGGTTATGAATTTGGTTGGTTCGATGATGAAACCATCTATCACCTCACGGATCACGTTGGAGGATCTGGAACTTTGGGCGACCCGTTTATGTGGGAATGTATGTTCGGCTCATCAATATTCACTTATGATTTTATTTACCATGTTTATGCAGAAGCAGTTGATCATGACTCACCGCTATCGTTTTCTGGTTCTGATACAAATTGGTTCTTTTATGGAACCGAACTCACTTCAACTATTGTTGAATCGCCTGCAGGAGAATCTACCTTGAGCACCAGTGAAGGAACATTTGATTCCTACAACTGGGTAAATGAGTACAACTTACCACAGGACGCAATCGATAATAAACCAGATGGTTTAACCCTGCCTTTCGGGTTATTTGATTTTACGATCACGGGATTAACTCCTGGTAGTTCCGTTACACTTACAATTATACTGCCTGATGCAGTACCAACTGGGTCTGAATGGTGGAAAGTAAATCCAATTGACAACTCATGGTATTCGTTGCCGATTGGTAGTGACGATGGAGATAATATCGTTGAAATCACCCTCATTGATGGCGGTCCTGGTGATAACGATGGGACGCATGATGGAGTCATCCATGATCCTGGTGGTATCGGAGGAGGAGTTGTGCCAACACAACCGGTCCATAATCTGCAATCAGACAAATATTTCGACACCATACAAACAGCAATCGATGATGACGACACACTCTCTGGTGATACGATTACGGTCAATTCAGGCATATACCAAGAATCTATATATTCCTATACGAAAGAACTTACGTTCCAGGGGATTGATACCGGTGCGGGATTACCCCTGCTTGATGCCAACGGCGCAAGCTGGGCAGGCCGCTTCCACCAAACAGTATCCTTTAGTAATTTTTATGTAAAAAACGCGGTTGATTACGGTTTATACTTGACTGGTGATTCAAATACCGTTAACAACGTTTATTTTATGGATAATCAAGGTGATGGGTTATACATCGCCAGTATATCATACAATACTGTGAATTACTGTTGGTTTGAGAACAATGGATTGGGCTTGTATTGTTGGGGAATCTCGTCGTCTGACATTAGTTATAATACCTTTAAAGCAAACCAAAACGGATTGTATCTTGATACTGCAAATGGTAATACCCTTGCTCATAATAGTATATTTGACAATACTGGTGAATATGCAATCTCCTGCCAGAATTCCAATGGTAATACATTCTGTACGAATCTGATCTACAACAATAATGGATACGGGTTGAGGTTATCCTCATCAAACGCTAATACCGTATATAACAACTATTTCAATAATAATCTCAACAATGCATATGATGATGGAACCAACAATTGGAACATCGATGAAACAGCAGGGACCAATATCATTGGTGGTCCGAACCTTGGGGGGAACTACTGGAGCGATTACTATGGTATTGATACCTCGATACCGGCCGATGGTTTTGGTGATACCAATCTTCCGTACACCTCAAATGGTGGTATCCAGACTGGTGGAGACGTTCTTCCATTAACAGCACAAACACAGCCATACATTGTGTTTGCAGGATGTCTCGATGGGAGCGATTGGCTTACCATTGAAAACTATCAGCTGTCCCTGACCCATCGAAATTGGGCACCTATTGGCAGTACAGAAAACTGTGGTGATTTCCCAGAATACTGCGGCGGTGTCATAAGTGTTAATGGAGTATTCCACACGGTTGAACTCCCCGACGGAGAAACGCATTATTTGATTGATGGACTACCCTCTCTTTCCGTGGATATTCAGGAATTCAATTCGTTCACTAAACTGAGGGGACGCGGAGATGTAACTTGGGATGGCGATCATACCATCCTTATCGATGATGATCCTGGTCAGCTTGGAGATCTCTACATCATTCAACTCAGTATCGCACAATCCGATCCTGTTCACAATCTGAACACAGGTAAAAATTTCCAAACCATTCAAGAAGCAATTAACGACCCAGAAACTCAGGGCGGCCATACCATCACGGTAGATGCGGGAACATATACGGAAAATGTTGTTGTGTACAAAGCTGTGTCACTCATTGGAGAAAACAAAGATACAACAATTATTGATGGAGCTGATTTCCAGAACGGGGTTACGATCACAGCTAGTCAAGTGACCATTACCGGGTTTACCATTCAAGGTAATTGGGATGGTATCTACTGTAACGGGGTTTCTGGCTGCACGATTTATGATACCATTATTCAGAATAATGGTCAAAATGGTATTGAGATCGAAGATTCTTCTAACTGTAATATCTATGGAAATGTGATTCGTGCGAATCCTTACGACGGAATATCAGTCTGGTGGTCAACCCACTGCGTTTTCTCTGGAAATACTTTGGTGAACAACGGAGATGGAATATTTATGACACAATTCTCGGATGGTAACAAGATCACGGGAAACACCATTGAAAATAATAATGAAGGCATCATCATTGATGGTGCATATAACCTGATTTCCCAGAATATATTCGTAAATAACCTGGGGTCTGGGCTCGAACTCTTAGGTGATTCAAGTCATCCAGAGTATAATACGCATAACGTGGTCTACAATAATACTTTCACGTTGAACAATGAAGGTATCTTCCTATATTCAACCGCAAATAATTGCTCTATTATCGGGAATAATGTCTCGTATAATATGTATGGGATCAGACTGACTAATGGACCAACCGATTGTACGATTGCTGGAAACGATGTCCGTTACAACACTTGGGAAGGGATCTGGATGAACGGAGCCTCTGGCAACAGGATTTATCATAATAACATTATAGGTAATGATCAAAATGCCTATGATGAGGATGGCAACACCTGGGATGATGGCCCGGTATTTGGTGGGAATTACTGGGATGATTTCGCCTCCAACCCAGGCTATCCCGATGTCTATCAAATCCCAGGGGGAAGTAGCCAAGATAACTATCCATTAGCAAGTTTCTATTATCAATTTGTCTTTATCGAAGATAAAAGGAGTGCATACCCAACAATTCAGGCAGCGATCGATGCAGCACTACCAGAGGATACAATTACGGTATCAAGCGGCGTCTACTTTGAAAATATTGTTGTCACAAAACCCCTTACTATTATCGGAGAAGACAAAGAGAGCACGCTTGTTGATGGTCAAGAAAGTACCGTATTTGACATCCATTCGGATTCTGTGAAAATCGCAGGGTTAACTATCTTGAACGGCTGGTCAGGTGTTTTCGCTGACGGATATTACAACATTGAAATTACTGATAACAACGTCATCCTCAATAACGGTATTGCTGTCGGCGATGGTATCTATATCGTGCACACCGACAATGATAACATACACCACAACCTCATCGCTGCGAACGTCGAAGACGGCATCACTCTTGCTCCTGAAACAACCAACACTGTAGTACATGACAATATCTTCACGTTGAACGGCGGAACCGGTGTGTATATCCATGGTTCAGCAGATGGCAACACAGTAACGAACAATGCTATCACCCAGAATGATGCCCATGGAGTGTACATTGACACATCATCGAACAACAACATCGATAGTAACATGATCAGAGGAAACGGACAAGATGGGATTAGTTTCAACGATGCATCAAATAATTTCATTACGGAAAACAACATATCCGATAACAGTTGGTGTGGTATAGCTCTTCATAATGATGCTGGGTATAACCAACTCATTGGCAATACGGTCACAGCAAATAATGACAGAGGGATTTATCTTGAAATGTCATCAGGAAATACGGTGTATGGAAACAACATCTCAGAAAATCTTTATTCCGGTATTTTCATCATTCAAACAACAGATACACACGTAGAGAAGAATGATGCGTTTTCGAACGACGTGGGTATCGTCCTGTTGAATTCAGCAAACAACACCATAGTTAACAACAATGTACATGAAAACAACATCCATGGGATTTACCTAGATGCAAGCCCCGACTGTAACCTATCTGGAAATACCGCAAACGAAAATCAAATAACAGGGGTGTATCTCATTGGGTCACCTCGTGTCAACATCACCGGAAACACAATTTCAGGAAACCTGAATTATGGCATCCAATTTGATTCCACAACAGAAGATACTATCACGGGAAATGTTGTTTCCTCAAATAGCTTATACGGTATCTATCTCATCAGGTCTGATGATAATCTCATTTATAACAATAATTACACAAACGCAAACAACGCGTATGATACCGGAACAAACACCTGGAATATTCCGAAGACACCAGCAGCACCAGGGAAAAACATTATCGGTGGATCATACCTTGGTGGGAATTTCTGGAGTGATTACACTGGTGTTGATACCGATGGCGATGGGCTCGGGGATACAGACACACCCTACACATCCAATGGTAACATTAACATTGGTGGAGATTCTCGTCCATTAACAACACCATCAGTACCATCACCAACTGAGGTGTACGTTGATGATGACTACTACGACGGAGGCACTAATGATGGTCATATCTGGGGATATGATGCGTTTAACACGATACAAGGTGGAATCAATGGAGTTGCAATAGGCGGCATTATCACTGTCTACAACGGAACCTATCCTGAAAACGTGGTTGTCGATAAACCTATCCAGCTTTATGGTGAAGATCGGGAGAATACCGTTGTCGATGGTGGAAACATTACCAACACCTTTACAGTCACGGCAAATAATGTAGTCATCAACGGGTTTAAGATCACCAACGGTAATAGTATCTATCCGAATGCCGGGATTTTCCTTGATCATGTCGAAGGTTCCATCATTAATCATAACAATGTCTCAGGGAACAACGGCCATGGGGTCTTTGTCATGTGGGGAAGTAACAATCAAATTTTCGATAATATCCTCATGAACAATTGCCTTCCCAATATCCGCATCGATGGTCTCGACGCACACGCCCGTATCGCCATTAACACAATCGAACACAGCAGCACAGATAGCGGTATATTCCTTTACGATGCCCATGATGTACTCATTGAGAACAACACCGTTTCAAACAATAACGTATTTGGAATCACCTTGCAGGGAGATATCTCTAATGTCACGATACAAGGCAATCAGATTCTGAATAACGGCATAGATGGTATCATGTTTAATCATGCGGGTGTTCGTATTGAGAACAACACGATATCACATAATTTACAGAATGGGATATCATTTGGGAATGTGAATGGAGATACAACGATACAATACAACAGTATTATCGAGAATGGGTACCATGGTGTCTCCATCGTGTCTTCCCCCGGCATCATTCTGTACAAAAACACGATATCGGGGAACCAACAGCTTGGTGTATATATCCGAGATTCAAACAATATGGATGTTGTAGAAAATACGTTTTCCAATGATGGTATCTACGTCCGGAATTCCTATGGAAACACGATTACTGGAAACACAGTCAATGGCAAACCTCTTGTGTATCTTGAAAATGAGGAAGATCAAACTATTGATAATGCAGGGCAAATAATCTTGGTGAACTGCAACACGGTAGAAATAGAAAACCTTGATCTTTCCGACGTTGATGTTGGTCTAGAACTCTGGCAGACAAGTCATGTCAATGCTGTCAACAATAATTTCACCAACAACCGGTATTACGGTGTCGTCGTCGCCAACTCCTCAGACAACCACTTTTACCATAACAACTTCATCAACAACACCGTCTATCAAGTCTACATACCCAGCTATGCTTCTGTATCAAGTAATATGTGGGATAATGGTTATCCTTCCGGTGGGAACTACTGGAGTGACTACACTGGTTTCGACCTGTATCATGGTCCCCATCAAGACATACCAGGGGCTGATGGCATTGGGGACACGGAGTACGTCATTAATACAGATAACCACGATCAGTATCCGCTCATGCAATCCTGGGGTCCACTCCCGGTCCATAACATAAACACCGGGTTAACCTATGCAACCATCCAAGCGGCGATCAATGTGCAACAAACCCTTTCTGGTCATGTCATCTTTATCGAAACGGGAACCTATCCTGAACATGTCGTTGTCAACAAAACACTCACCCTTTTTGGTGAGAAGAGGGATAGTACGATCATCGATGGCAGCGGAGGCGGCATCGTAGTTACCTGTGCTGCAAGCGATGTGACAATCACTGGATTAACGATAACAAATGGATTGGTCGGTGTCTTTACTGATGGGTATCATCATCTCGCGATCACGAAAAATACGATTGATTCCAACATAGGGGAAGGGGAAGGATATGGTGTTCACTTCATAAACACCCATGACAACACCATTGATCAGAATACGATCACAGGGAACAGCGGAACAGGGATTTTACTCGAAGTCTCCTCAAATACATTGATGAAAAAGAATATTGTCTTTGCGAATAACGTTGGTATCAACCTTACCCAGTCACAATATAACACAATCCTCAATAACAATGTGTCCTCAAACATCCAAACAAATATCATCCTCTACGGGAACACGCCGATGAAAAAGAACCTTGATTCTCAGAACAAAGTCGGAATACCTCTTAACCCGTTGCAGCATAACGTCATCCTCGGTGAGAAAGCAGCTGTTAACACCAAATCAAGTGGCGTTCCTTCAGGGGATGGTGAACCGCAATACAATACTATACAAGGAAACCTGATTTCTAACGGCGGGCAAGGTATCTTTTTGTATCAATCCTCAAACAATACGATCTACCATAATAATTTCATCAATAATATCCAACAGGCGGTCGTCATTGGTTCAACAGGAAACCTCTGGAATAAAAGTTATTCTATTGGGGGGAACTACTGGAGTGATTACTCCGATGATAGCCAAGGAGCGTATGATCAGTATTACGGATCAAACCAGGACATCCCCGGAGCTGACGGGTTCGTTGATCAAGGATTACCAACCGGTGGATTAAAACCATATACGATTTCCCCGAGTGATTATGACTGGTATCCTTTACGGCATCGGTACCTCTGCGGTGATGTGAACAATGATGGCAGGGTCACGTTCGCGGACATTGATCCCTTCGTGGCAGCTCTTGGAATCACCGCTGCGCAGTTCCAATCTCGGTATCCGACCTGGTCCTGGCTTGCCGCAGATTGCAACCAAGACGGACGAATTACCTTCGCTGATATCGACCCGTTTGTCGCAATTTTAACTGGGAACGACTAGCTGACAACGTCTAAAGAAGATCCGTGTATCTTCTTCCCTTTTTTTATTTTTAGAAACTGGTTTTTTTATGATTTCGCCAAACCTTAATAAGAATCATTCTGTTCCTGGCGTGGGAGTCTATATGGAGAATCTGTTCAACGTGAAAATGGAGACAATACCACGAAACAAATTAAAGGAAATACAACTTGAGCGTCTTAAAAAAACCGTTCATCTTGTCTACGAAAACGTCCCGCATTATACGAAAAAATTCAAGGATCTAAAAATAAAACCCGCTGATATCAAAACACTTGATGATATCAGAAAACTCCCGTTTACCACAAAAGATGATCTTAGGCTGAATGCCCCGTTTGGGATGATGGCTACATCCTTAGATTACTGCATTGAACTACATGCATCCTCAGGCACCACAGGTATTCCGATTACCGCCTGTTACACACGAGGAGATATCGAAGCATGGTCTGAGGTGATGGCACGATGTCTTACGATGTCTGGTCTTACAAAAAAAGACGTGTTTCAAAACCCGATACCGTACGGAACATTCACAGGTGCATTTGGTTTTCACTATGGTGCACAAAAAGTCGGTGCTCTTGTGATTCCATCTGGACAAGGGCAAACCGAACGGCAACTAAAACTCATGGAATATTATGGTACCACGTTTATCTCTGGTGTTGCCTCCTATGCGATGCGTCTTGGCCAAGTAGCACAAGAAATGGGTATGAATCCAAAAAAACTGAAGGTACGCAACGGTCTTTTCGGAGCGGAGATGTTCACCCCTGGGCTCAAGAAACGGATTATGGACACCTGGAATATGGATGTTCACGATATCTATGGGTTAACTGAGATGTGCGGCCCTGGCGTCTCAACAGACTGCGATCAGCATGATGGACTGCATCTGTGGGAGGATCATTTCATTGTCGAATGTCTTGATCCGAAAACATTAGAACCTGTTGATTCAGAGGAAGAAGGTGAAATCGTTCTTACCACTCTTTCCAAAGAAGGAATGCCGTTGCTACGGTATCGGACAAGGGATCTTGCTCGTCTCTATGATCAAGGGGTCTGTGAATGTGGTCGAACCCATGTGAAACACTCGATGATTAAAGGGCGTAGCGACGATATGATTATTATCCGCGGTACCAATATTTTTCCTGGTCAGATTGAATCCGTACTCATGAACCATACTGCGGTTGGGGGAAACTGGCGGATGGTGCTTTCCACGGAAAACAATGTGGATATGCTTACGGTTGAGGTGGAGACGAAACAACTTGTGAGTAAATATGAGATGGAGACGCTCGCGCAGAAAATAAAAAACGATGTTCAATCTGTTCTTGTGTTCACACCGAAAATCGAGGTGTTACCCCCGAATACGATCCCGGAGACAGGTTTAAAAGCAAAACGTGTGATTGATGAACGAAAAAAGGTGTAAAACCATGAAGGCACAAGTTCAAGCGCTTCTTGAGCGGTCTGGTCCTCTTGCAGAAAACGAGGTAAAAGATCTTCTCAAAGCATATGGTGTTCCAACGACAACTTATGCGGTTGTCAAAACAGAAAATGATCTTGAAAAACTTGATTTGAAATTCCCTGTAGCATTAAAGGTGTGTTCTCCAAATATTCTTCATAAAACCGATGTCGGCGGTGTGCAACTTGATATCCAAAACAAGGAGGAGTTGAAGAAAGTTTTCAATACGTTTCGTAAAAAGTTTCCCACTGAGAATCTTCTTGTGGATCAGATGGCAGAAAAAAGCGCTGAGATCATTATTGGGCTTGCAAGAGATCCTACGTTTGGGTTAACAATCATGTTTGGGATCGGTGGTATTTTCACCGAGTTGTACAAAGATGTAGTATTTAGGGTTGTTCCCATTGAAAAATATGATGCGGAGCAGATGATCGAAGAAATCAAAGGAAAAAAACTTCTTGAAGGGTTCCGCGGGATGAAAACCAGTAAAAAACCAGTAATTGATCTTCTTCTCAAAATGTCATATCTTGCTGAGGAGCTTGAAGATCATATTGATCAGATGGATTTAAACCCGGTTTTTGTTTATGAGCGAAATGTATGCGTGGTTGACGCAAAATTAATCGTAAAATAAAAAGAAAAGGAAATGTGGTGCTTATGATGGCTGTACAAAAGGAGTATAAGGTAAAGGATATTGGTCTTGCTGATTTTGGAAGACGAGAAATTGAGATTGCAGAAAAGGAAATGCCGGGTCTTATGGCGGTACTGGAGAAATATGGTCCAAAGAAACCGCTTCGTGGTGCTCGTGTCACTGGTAGTCTTCATATGACGCTTCAGACTGCGGTACTCATTGAAACCCTAACGAAGCTTGGTGCGGATGTCCGTTGGGCAAGCTGCAACATTTTTTCAACGCAGGATCATGCTGCTGCCGCAATCGCAAAAAGTGGTGTTCCTGTGTTTGCGTGGAAAGGAGAAACGCTTCAGGAGTACTGGTGGTGCACGAAGAAAGCACTTGATTTTGGTAACGGTAAAGGACCGCAGCTCATTGTTGATGATGGTGGTGATGCAACCCTCATGATTCATAAGGGCTTTGAGGTTGAGAAAAACCCTAAACTCTTGGAAAAAGATTATCATGAAGAAAGCGAGGATTTTTTTGAACTGATGAACTGCTTAAAAGAAACCTATGCTGAGGACAAAACATACTGGACGAAAATGATTAAAGAAATCAGAGGTGTTTCTGAGGAGACAACAACTGGTGTGCATCGATTGTACCAGATGATGGATAAAAAAACTTTGTTGTTTCCTGCGTATAACGTAAATGATTCTGTGACAAAATCAAAGTTTGATAACTTGTATGGATGCAGGGAGAGTCTTGCGGATGGGATTAAACGAGCAACCGGTGTGATGGTTGCAGGAAAAACCGTTGTCGTCTGCGGGTATGGTGAAGTAGGGAAAGGATGTTGTCAGTCGATGAGAGGTTTTGGTGCACGGGTGATTGTAACAGAGGTTGACCCGATTTGTGCGCTGCAGGCAGCCATGGAAGGCTACGAAGTGAAAACTATTGAGGATAGTCTTTCTGAAGGAAATATCTATGTGACTGCAACCGGAAATATCGATGTGATCACCGCTGAACACATGAAACATATGAAGGATCAGGCGATCGTGTGTAACATCGGTCATTTTGATTCTGAGATTCAGATGAGTAAACTCAACAAACTACCTGATGTGCAGAAAATCAATATTAAACCACAGGTGGACAAATACGTTTTTGCTGATGGTCATGAGATTTATGTTCTTGCTGAGGGGCGGCTTGTGAACCTTGGGTGTGCAAGTGGTCATCCGAGTTTTGTGATGAGTAATTCGTTTACAAACCAGATGCTTGCGCAGATGGCGCTTTGGTCAAAGAAACATGAGGTCGGTGTGTATATGCTTCCGAAGATTCTTGATGAAGAAGTCGCACGATTACATCTGGAGAAACTTGGAGTGAAACTCACAACGCTTACAAAAGAACAAGCAGAATATCTTGGCATCAAAGTTGAGGGACCGTACAAATCTGATCATTATCGATATTAAAAATAAAAAGAAAAAAAGAGAGATTTAACAAAGCATCCGTATTTTTCTCTCTATCCTTAACCAAATATCGGAAAGGTCCTCCTCTCGATAGTCGTCTATTACATTACACATAATTATAGAAGCACCATCCATAG
>CAIYYQ010000408.1 GCA_903930505.1 Methanobacteriota archaeon | reverse complement strand
ATGAAAAAGAGAATTATAATAATTTCGTCTCACTTTTTCCGTTCGATTCTGAGAATAGGAATGACAACCGCAACCGTGATAGCAATACAAAAAGCAATGTATGAGAGGATTATGAGGGTTTGATCCACGGTTTTGGTGATTATCGTCGTAATGGTAATGGTGTGTTCGCTGAATTCAGGGATGCGAATCAGGATATATAATTTCCCAGTGAGCAACCCCGCCCAAGTCGGATGAGTCGCATTGGTTAACGAACCGAAAATATCCCCTGAGTTGTTTGCCATTTCAATACGAACATTATCATATTCCACAACGATATCACGAAGATCATTCACGGTTGTATTTAACACATCTGCAGGGTTATCAATACGAAGGGCGATAACTGTGCCTTTTGACCCGTGAGGGCCTGCTACTGTGAACTGAAATTCGCCCTCGCCAGTGGGCGTGGTAAGATTGAGAGACAGTCTTTCATCATACACTGTGGTAACTCCAGGTTGATTCTCTGGAATAGTGATCTCTCCTCCGACAATCCCTTCTTTTATCCCGTATTGGATCGCATAGTCAATAATGTCTTTTTTTGAAACACTGATCTCCTGCTCAATGGTTTTCAACTCGAAGCTGACACCTGTTGCATTATTCTCTTTGACAAGGATTGAATATTTGATACTGGTGATGTATCCTTGTTTACTCACCTCAACCGTATAATTTCCGATAGGGACAAGGAGCATATATCGCCCCTGGCTGTTCGTTGATGCGCAAGTCAGAGTTGTTCCTCCATCTGCAAGCAATGCACAAACATTTGCGCCTTCAATACTCTGCCCGGAAATGTTTGAGATCCACCCGTAAATATACCCTTTCGGGAGAGCCTCTTCATAATTCAACACCGTGATCAACATAGTAGCAGACTGATATCCTACCTTGCTTGCTATAAGAGGATAATCTGTTGTCTGTTCCACAGAAGGAGCAGAAAGGTTCACTTGACCATACATATCAACATAGTATGTTTTCCCGAAAAACTCCACTTGTGTATGTACAGCTGGGATCCCTCCAGCAGTCACGGTAACAGGAAAACTACTGCCTTCCTGAACAGCGGAGGGAGCATTAATAACGAGCTCAGGGAGCGAAGTGATAATCATGACAGAAAGCGATGGGGACCAGCTGCTTTCCTCGCCGTAATTATCTTTGGTTTTGACTTTTACCTCATAGGTTCCTATGGCATTCCACGCATGGGTGGCATGGGGAGTATCAAGCCAGTTGCTGGTACTGCCATCATCCCAAGAAAAAAGGTAGGATACTTGATCACCTTCAGGGTCAGTGACCGGGTTTACAGAGTACGAATAGTCGACTCCTGTATATCCTGAGGTTGATCCTGTGGATCTCTCCGGGGTATCCGGGGGGTTATGATCTTTGACAATTGTAAAACTCATGGCAGGGGTATAATTAACATTCCCGCTCGTATCATTATAGTAGATTCTCCAACCTACTTGTGTCCCGATTGATATGGAAGGATTCTCCCAGGTGAAATTCGACCACTGCCATTGATTGTTTTTTTGCATCTGTAACGGTGATCCATCGTTAACAGTCATAAAAGTGGATGGCGACGCAATCATGTTATATTCAGTTTTAATCCAATTATCACTCAGAGGGATGTTCGAAATGCGGACCTCATCAATCTTCCCGTTCATCCAAGGATCGGAAGGAAATTGAGATTTTCCGATGTTCAGACCAGTAGGCTCAGGATTCACGAGGCCAGTTATTGGAGCATTTCGTTCCATGATACCATTGACAAAAAGTTTTAAAGTATTGTTAGTCGCATTGACTTGTGTGCAAACATAATACCACTGCGGATGAGCTACATCAACCTTGGTTGCACTATACGATGCAGCAGTTGCTCCCCCTGAATTTGTTTTTGCATAATTCTTGAATGTTTCATTCGTCCAAACCGACAAAGAAATCGCACAGTTATCGCTGACTCCATCAAATATAAACCGTTGCTTACCTGCATTCCCATCAACGTACACCCAGGCGCTACCGGTATACGAACTATCGGTTGGCAATCGGAACAGATTTGTTTGTAGGTAATCATCAACACCGTCGAAATCAACGCAGCGCCCAGCCTTCCCGGGTTGGTTAAAGTTGGGGTTTCCACCAGCGCTTGTGATATCCCAGTGGTTCGGTGAACTATCCTTTAAATCAGCAGAGGTTGCACCGGTCAAATGATCCACCAGAATGAAATTAGAATCCCATGTCCCTGCGACATTCTGCTGACTTCCGCAATCAGCATTCCCATAATACATATAGAATACCGTATCCTGCATAGAGCTGAGGAACGGGATCTTCACCCAAGCAGCCAACTCACCGGTCGCACTGTTATAATATTCAATCTCATGAGCATATCGAATAGTTGCAGTCGAATCAGTAAAGACGAAATCATCGCCGTCAGGTTGCGCATACGCGGTGAAATCAGACGAGGTACACATGACAAGAACAGGGAAATCCGTCAAATTCGCCCCAACGAACTCATGATGGATAATGATTTGTTTACAATACTTCCAGCCGGGGAGCCCGGTAACATTCATCCACGATCCTGTTTCATTGGTTGCAAGCCAGGCATAATTCAGAGCAGTTGTATCTCTTCCCTGCGCATATAAGAAAATGCTTTCTCCCGGTCGAATAATGATTTTATTTTGCCCTTGGTTCCGCCACTCAGGGAAACTAGTATCCCCTGTACTAACACCATTCCATGAACCAATAAAAAAAGTAAAAAACACGAACAACCATACAATGATGCTGTATCTTTTTTTCATAGGACCGCAAACCACCTCTTACTCATATTACATTATAAGTAATATTTTTTTATCAGAGATTTTTCCCAGTACATATCCTAACTGAGGTTCATCTCTCCGTATTCACCATTAATACTCTCTTATACTGTGCTTCATTCTATAAATATTTTATTTGAAAAGATTCGAACAAAACCCATTGTTAATCGTTTAAATACCGTAGACCATCCCAAAGATCTTTGAAATCTTCTAAGGCTAAATGAAACTCAATATGAACCTCATATCTTTTCAAAATACGGATGATCTCCTCCTGATTCTGAAGGGAATATCCTTTTTCCTCTCCACGAAATTGAACAAAAACAATTCCATTTTCTATCAGTTGAGCGAGATGATACGAAAGCGTCGAAGACGCAATATTAAGATGTTCTAAAATTTCTTTATGCTGTAACGTACGATATTTTATTAAAAGAAGGATGATCTTCAATGGAACCTTTTTACTAATGATCTCAAAAATAATCGCCTCTGGTTTCTCCTGTTCACTCTTCTCAAGATAATATCTCTTATAATACCCCTTCTCGCCTTTCATCGCAAATATTTCTCCGTTTCTCTCCATGTTGAGAAGATGATAGTCAACAGACGGCACACTCATTTCAAGGAGTTCTGCAATCCGACTCAGATGCAAACCAGGGTTCTGACCAAGAAGCATGTATATTTTCTTCCGGATCTCACAGGATCGTTTATCACGTAATTTTTCAAATTGTTCCTGAGGATAATATTGCTTATAACCTGCGTCCTGCAAAACAGAAATCAAACCTTTTTTTTCTAAAAAATATAAATAGGCTTCCACTTCAGTTATTTTCAGAGAAAGCAATTCAGCAATTTTACTTAAATGAATCCCAGGATTATGTGTGATCAGATTATAAATTTTCCTCTGAATTTCATCAGTATGATCTTCAGTCATAACTTTATCTCTTGAGTATAGCAAAAAACAAGAGAACAAGAATAAAGAAATCAAACACGCCGCTCCATGAGCCGGAAAGAAACGGATCAAGCATCGAAATCTCGGAAAAAAACAATCGAAGGCTCAGCAGTATCCCTTTAATTAAAAACACGATAAAAACAAGGCTGATAAAAAGAAGCTTGATGTTTTTATACCGTTTGAAGCTGAAAAACGATACCAAAAGAAGCCCGAAGGAAAAGATTGTTATGCATGCGCTTAAAATAATTGGAACGAAGTTTTCGATCTCCATCCTCACGATCCCTTCGTATTCCAAAACAGCAAAGAGGATATAAGAGTTACTTACTTTTTCTCACGGAGAATGCGTCGACGATGAGCAATACGAACAAGGATAGGACTGAAAAACAGAACACCGACAAGGATGCTTACTGAACAATACAAGAGAACAGCAAGAATACCTCCGATAACTGGATTAAGTTCTTCTGCATGAATCGATATTTCATGTTGACTAAAGGAAGGAACGGAGAGAAGGATGTATAATTTCCCTGTGAGTAACCCTGCCCACATTGGTTGTTCATCAGGGGACGGTGTATTGAAGATATCTCCTGAGCTTACCGCCATCTGAACAGGTTTTCCATCAAATATCACGACGATTTCTTTGAGATCTTTCACCTTTTTATTCAAAATATCCTCTGGGTTATCAATCCGGATAGCGATCACTGTCCCATTTGTTTCATTGGGGCTTGCGACCGTAAACCTGAATACGCCTGTCTCCATGGTCGATGAAACATGAATATTTAATCGAGTATCATAGACGGTAACAACGCTTGGCTGCATTAACGGAAGAGTGATTTCTCCGCCGATAATACCCTCTTTGATTCCGTATTGAATCGCATAATCAATGATCTCTTCCGTTTGAGTCTTTGAAGCGTTTCCTGCTTTTTTCAATACAAAATTTGCTCCAACAGCCTGATGTTCCACTACAGTTATGTCGTATTTTGTATTTGTTTCATATTCTGGTTTCATGACCTCTACGATATAGGTACCGACAGGAACTAAAACGTAGTATCTACCTTGATCATCAGTAAAAACACATTTCCGAGTAGCCTCTGCATTTGTGAGTACGGCACAGATGTTTGCATCGTTGATGGATCCTCCAGATTCATCAGTAACTTTTCCGAAAATCCAGCCCTGGTGGAGAACATTGTCTTCGTGTAATACGATGATCATTGCAGTTGCAGAAACATATCCTTCTTTACTTGCCACTATTGGATATTCCGTATTTTGCTCTACTTGAGGCGCAGAAAGATTTACGATGCCTTCACTCGTGCTATAATAGATATTATTAAAAACCTCTACTCTTGCACCTTCGACAGCCATACCCATAGTCATTATCGTCATTTGAAAAGAAGAATCTTCTCTCACAGAAGAAGGGACATCGATATAGAGTTCTGGACGGGATGATGAACCGATAACAATGGGAAAAATTGGTGACCAGTCGCTTTCAAGGCCATACGTATCTTTCGCTTTCACCTTGATCTCAAATGAACCTGTGTTTTTCCATATATATGATTGACTTATGCCGGTCCCAGATGATACAAAATCTGTCCATCCACTTTGATTTCCACCACCCCAATCAAATAAGAACGCTATGTCATCATTCTCAGGATCAGTCACCGCATTTATTGTATATGTATATTCTCTTCCAACAACCCCAGTATTTGATCCCGCGAGACCTCCAGGACGACTTGGGGGGTTATTTCCTCTAAAGATAGTAAAACTCATGACATCGGTTGCAATCGTATTTCCTTTTGTATCCACATAGTAGATACGCCAACCAATTGTTCCTTTTTCTATTTCAGGGTTCTGCCAAGTGAAATTTGACCACTGCCATTGATCATTTTCCTGCATTTTCATCGGTGAACACTCTCTAAAGACCAAAAACAGAGATGGCGAGCTCATCATGTTGTATTCGGTTTTAATCCAGGCATCACTCCGGCTTACCTTGGAGATGCGAATCTCATCAATCTTCCCGTTCATACAATAACCACCAGCACTTCTCCATGTTCCGATGTTGAGGCCTTGCGTTTCAGGATAAATTGTTCCCGATATCGAGGTATATGCTTCATTGATGTCGTTGACGAAAATATCGAGTCGATCACTGGTCGCATTGGCTCGGGTGGTAACATAATACCACTGGGGGTTAGCGACATCAACCTTGGTTGCACTATACGCTGAGAATGTTCCTCTTGATGTTCCTGCATAATTCTTGAAGGTTTCATTCGTCCAAACCAGCAAAGAAATAGCGAGGTTGGCACTGGCTCCTTCAAACGCATATCGTCGGGTACCTGCATTTCCATCGACATACACCCAGCATGAGCCGGTATGGGAGCTATCAGTTGGCAATCGGAAACCACTTGCTTGTAGATATGAACCAGACCCGTCGAAATCAACGCATTTCCCAACCTTTCCAAGTTGATTATAGGAAGGACTGCCACCAGAGCTGGTGACATCCCAGTGGTTTGCTGAACTGTCTTTCAGATCAGCAGCGGCTGCACCGGTCATATGATTCACCATAACGTAGTTTGAATCCCATGTTCCTGCGACATTCTGCTGGTTTTCACAATCAGGGTTCCCGTAATACAGGTACAATACTGTATCTTTTTTCGAATCTAAAAACGGGATATTTACCCATGCGACGAGTTCGCCGTTTGTATTATTATAGTATTCAATCTCATGGTTGTAACGAATTCCTACGGTTGTGTCAACAAAGATAAAATCGTCGCCATCCGATTGTGCGTAGTGGGCAAAATCAGGTGACGTAAGCATAATAAGAACCGGAAAGTTCGTCAGATCTGCTTCAACAAAAGTATGATTGATCACAAGTTGTTTACAATACTTCCAATTTTGAAATCCAGAAAAAATTTGCCATTCTCCGGTCTCATTGGTTGCAAGATATGAATAATTGAGTGCAATGGTATCCCTTCCTTGGGCATATAAGGTGATATTCTCCCCAGATTGGATGATTGTTTTATTTTGCCCTTGATTTTTCCATTCAGGTGGGATCGCATCATCTATGGCAATAATCTGCCATGATGTGAGAAAAAGGGTGCTGAATACGAATGTACAAAGTAGTATCCTGAATATTTTTTTCATATCTCATCTCACCATCGTTTCTTTTTCTATACTGTATCCTTCTCATATAAATATTTTATCTGAAAAAAGCGCAGGTATTTTGAAGAGTTTCGAATAAGAAGAACGTATCCTTTTGAAAAAAATTTTATTCGAAATTTAAGAAAAAAAACATAAAAGAATATTTCATTTTTTATTTTATTACCGTTTTACAAATTGAAAAAAGGTGTGATTTCTAGAATTGTTTTTTCCGGTAAAGAAGGATGATTGCAGCGAT
>CAIYYQ010000407.1 GCA_903930505.1 Methanobacteriota archaeon | reverse complement strand
GGGACTGAACACCATGCTGTGAGAAGCATTAATGTTATGAAGGTGATTGCGATTATTTTTTTGTTCATAGTATCAACTCTTTTTTTTCTCTGAATTATATTTTAGAACTTAGTATTATAGATAATAATGAGTTAATAAATATATAAATGTTGCTTTCTTCTTAAAAGAGGTTATTTTTCCTTTCCTTTTCCTCTTTTGGGCAGCTTGTTTAGAATTTTTGAGAATTTGCCGCCAGTTCCCTTTTCTCCTTTTTGTTTTTTGGATCGTTTGAATCTTGAGGTTATACGTTTTATTTTTCCTTTGAATCCTTTTGCGGGTTCTTGTGGTTGCTCTGTTTCGTTTTCTCCTTCTGATTTTTTCTTTCCAAAGGGAAGAAGCCGTCTGTGTTTTTTCTCTGGTTTTTGTACTGGTTTTTTAATGGGGAACCCTATCAGGTTTCCTTCGTCATCGAGACGTAACGTGAATGTCCCGTTCATGGGTTTTGGTGCTGGTATTTCTCCTTGAGCTGCAAGGTCCCCAGGTGTTTCTCCGAGGTTGTCTTTTTTTCTTCGGAGTCGTTGGATGAATCTATGTTTAGGTTCTGGTACGATTTCTGTAGGTTTTTCTTGTTTCTTGCGTCTGAATCGTATTTTAAAAATAATATTTCTGTGTGGTTTTTTTTCTTCAGGTTGTTCTGGTGTGGGGATGGTTATTTCTGGTGTTATTGTTACTAGTGGTTCTACTTCAAGGGTTTCAACTGTTGTTTGGATGGGTTCCTGGATTTCTTCGAATTGGAGAAGTCGATGTTCGATTACGTCAAGTTCATCAAGCATTCTGAGGATATCTAGATGTGATTTTATTTTTTGTTCTTCGTTATCTTGTGTTGATTCAAGCTTGGTCATTTTGATGTCTCTCTCATCACATGTCTTTTTTACGGAAAATATCGTTGTTTTTAAAAGGAAGATAACATGTTTGTATAAAAAAATCTATCTCTTACGCTCCCGCATGGTTTTTTGTATCGGTGAACGATGAACGTTGGATTTCATCTGGTTCACGTTATGTCAACGTCTCGTAGCTGTACTCGGATTCTTCGCAATCTGGGCAATAGTATTCCAGAATCACGAATTTTTCTATGTTTCGTGCGGGTATTTGTTGCAGGGGATGTTGACAGTTCTTGCATACTCTGCTGTGGTTATCATTCATAAAAACAATGCCTCAAGTATACTATTACGCGTATATAATATATTAAGTTTTCTATAAATTGTGTTTTGTGTAATCATTGTATTGAAGAAATCCTAGTTGTAAAGGACTTTTGTGTTCATGTGTTCAAAGGCCAGTTGTCCATCGTTTCTTTTGAAGAGGAGGACTTGATATTGTTCATCTGATAACCCTTTAAAGTAGGATTGGTTTTTTTTCAATGTACTGAAGGAGTAATTTTTTCAAAAGATATCTCCCCAGATAAAACTATATATATCGAAGAAGTGATGATTAGATGATAAAAAGTGGTGAGCATATGACGAAAACAGCATTAGGCTTAGAAGAAAATGTTGAGGCAGCTTTGTGTTATCTTGGGCTTTGGATCACCGGGTTGATTTTCTATTTTGTCGATGATAAAAATAAGGCCATTAGGTTTCATGCAGTGCAGTCGGTTCTGGTTTTTTTGCCGCTCTCGATCCTTGGATGGATTTTCGGCGGATTTTTCGGAATTTTTCACTATGGATCTGGTTTGTATTTCCTGTGGTGGATCAGCTGGGTTTTCTGGGTGTTAGTACTTATCTTGTGGTTTGTATTAATGTTTAAAGCCTATCAAATGGAAAAATATAAGCTACCGATTGTTGGCGATCTTGCTGAAAAATATGCATAAGTAGTAAAGCAACGATATGCGTCTTCGGTTTGAACAATTTCTGATTACATTCTGATTTTACTTGTATAATATGTATTGGTTAGATTCTCAAATAGAAAAATTCTTTTATAATATGTATAACCAAAAATAATTTAACTGAGATATTCATTGTTTACCTTATAGGAAATACTATGAAGATAAAAAATATTATTGTTATTGTACTCGTTGTACTATGTTTCGTTGTTTTCCCTTTTGGTTCAAAAAGTAGTTTTCTCTTAGCACAAGTATCTACAGGTGTAGATTATGATCCCTTGGTTGATGTTTCTGTCACAGTAAATATCCAGGACATTCGGTTTTTTGACAAAGAAGATATTCAATATCATTCAAGAAAATATGTTGATAATGATATTAATTTTGATTTTTATGTTAAAATCATCATTAACGGTGAGGTATTCACTAGTGGTATTTGGCAGGATACAAAATATGTTCGTAATGCAAATTTTTCTGCTACAGTTAATGTTCCTGATGATGAGGAATTTGTGAATGTAACACTGCAGTTGTGGGATAAAAATACCGATGGTGATGTTCTGCTTGATATTGGCAATGTAAACAAGGACGTTACTATACAATATAGCATAAAGACAGGTCATTGGACAGGTGATGATTTTATCGGTGATCCTAGCGGGTACGGGCGATTGAACGGCTGTGACGATGATAGCATCTATGATACTCAAGAACTGGATTGTGAGCTGTGGTTTACGATTACACAAAATGACTATGATACTGATGGAATCCCCTATTGGGTAGAAGAAAATGTGTATCATACAAATCCTACTGTAAATGATTCAATGTATGATCCCAATATGGATGGTATTCCTCTGTCGTGGGATTGGAAATGGGGGTATGATTCTTTTGCAGATGACAATCATTTCAAACTTGATCCAGACAATGATGGATTAGATAACTATGAAGAATTTCTCACGGCTCAATGGGGTTCTGATCCGTTCAGAAAGGATTTGTTTGTTGAGCTTGATCAAATGGCAGATAGTCCACAAGGGGAGAAAAGCATTTTTCCTGAGGAATCCAAAGAGCTGTTATATATAGCGCATGATCGGCAAAATGTTGTTTATCATCTTGATGATGGGTCATGGGTTGGTTCTGGGTCTGAGATGATTCCTTTTGATGAGTCCACTAATTTTAGCGAGTTTGATTCTATATACGATCAGTATTTTCTTCATGGTGATGTAAATAATTGGAGGCGTGGGGTGTTTCGCTATGGTGTTGTTATTTATCAAAGTTCAGAGGTGAATGGATATACTGTTGGTGGTAATCATTTTCAGATTTCAAGTCATGGTTTAAATGAAAAATCAACACTGAATAGAACAATTGTGTTTGCAAGTGCGTATATGCATGAAACTGGGCATACGTTGGGTTTCTGGCCCATTCCTGGTCATAATCGTTTTAGTGGATATCCCTGGCAGCTTGGATGGTGGCTGAATCGGCCGTATGTGAGTTGCATGAATTATGGGTATATCTTTACGATGGTGGATTATTCGAATGGAACACGGCCTTTTCGAGATTATAACGATTGGGTGAGGATGAATCTTACGTATTTCGAATCTGAGTAATTGAATTTTTTTCTTAAGATATTAGGCGTTGTTTATTGATGAATTAAATGATTGTATATACATCGACGATGTCTTTTGATAGAGTATCGTTATGATATGCATAGGCTTCAAGTGTATGGAGACCTTTTGATGTGTGCATTGTCCATTCAAAGGGTGTTTGTTCATCTGTGTATTCAAGGTTGCCGTCGACGTAGAACTCGACCTTGTCTGTGTTTGTTGCGTTGACGATGACGTTTGTGATGCCTATGAGTTTTGGTGCGCCTTTTTGGCTGAGTATTCCTTTTTTGAACAGTGTTGGAAAAGAGAATCCACTGATGTAGGTGTGGAAAATCGCTGGTTGAATAATCTCCATATGCGGAACATCAGGCATGAAATTCCCGTAGGCCCCATCAATGTACATGATCCCGGTTCCCCCGTAGAACGTTGCGAAAAAGGGATGATCTGTGGTGTCTGCATCGTAGGATACTCTGGCGTATCCTTGTTCTCCCCAGTCTGTGCCTGCGCTGTTTTTAATGATCCAACACCGCTCGGTGTCGTTATAGCCTACGATGGTGACCACATGACCATGATGAGTTTTTACTTTAGGCGTGTAGATTCCTCCTTTGTATCTGGTGAAATCGTTATACGAGTAGATGGCTACTACAAGTGGACCGTAATTGATAAGTGCTTGTTTCATGGCGTCTTCGGTTTTATTTACCCAGCCCCAACTGGTTATTTTCACGGTTCGGTTCTCCCATCCTAAGAGGCTTGCGAATGGGGCGTCAAATGGTCGGTGTGGATCGGGGAAGCATCCTTCATCTGGGACACCATGCTCGATGAGATAATCTGCTGCGCCGGTGAGAGAGACTCCTCCTCTGGCAACTGTTCCGTTTGCGTAGAAATAAAGATGTGCTTCTGAGAGGTCACAGCCGAACGGATACCCTACCTTGTATTGGGCAATGGTTTCCAGTGCTGCACAAAGACCATAAGCTTCGCAGGTTGGCGCGGGCGCCTGGTTTTTTACTGATGTTACGTAGTTGACGCCGTTTATGTTTCTCCAGTCAAAAGAAGACGGCAAATCTGTTGATACGATGTTTATTGGTTGAGTTGGTTGTTGTGATTCAATTGCTATAGCTGGTAATATAAGGAGAACAGTGATGAGTATAGGTATAATGATGTGTTTAATCATAGGTGCTCTCATATGAATTGTTGTATTATATATATTTTATCATGATTAAAATACGGGGGAGAAAAAACAAATGATTTTTTTTTCGTTCAGTGAATCACTCTTAATAATTATCAGTTGCGGGTGTGATATTCAGGTGTGTTCCTCCAGTATTATTGCTTTTTCAGGGCAGATTTCTTGGCAGCAGTAGCATCGGATGCATTTTGTGTAATCGATTTTTGCTTTGTCTGGTGTGTTGGTGATCGCGTGTTTTGGGCATATTTCTGCGCATTGTCCACAAGATATGCATTTCGCGGTGATTGTGGGGCTTTGCCTTGGTGTTTTTTTTCCGGTAAGAAGATAGTCTGCGGTTGTTGGCAGGATAAATCCTTCGTATGCGACGTTGTCTGGTGTAAGGAGCGGATAAGTGATATGTGGTGGCCAGAGTTTTCTTACTTTTGCTCGTTTGAGTGTTGGGATACCAATTGGTTCAATATGAAGCATTTTACAGACTGAAAGGTCAGTTGCGATCGGATCGTCTGCTGCAAGGAGTACACCTAGACTGACTGGTGTTCCTGCTCCGGGTCCTTCACCTTGCATCCCTATGATGCCGTCCATGATGATAAGATCTGGCGATGCGACGGAAAGCACATCTAAAAGCATGTTTGCGAATGCTGATTTCCTGTAGTAGAGGGCATGGTATTTTGCTTTGGTAAGTCCAGGTACTGCACCGAACATGTTTTTGACTGCGAGTGTCATGATCATCTGAGCATGGGTTTTTATCTTTGGGAGCGCGATGATTTTGTCTGCATTTAGGATAAAGTTGCAGATTGGTGTTGATGTGATTTGTTTTCCGTCTGGGATTTGTACGTTTGTGGTGCTCGTATCGTAGTTGAGTTCAACCCCTAGATCAGAAGAAAGAGCAAGAAGCCCTGCTTTTTCATAGACTTTTTTGAGTCTTCGTTTCGAAAATGGTCCCGAAGGTGAATCACCGATGATTGGTGTCGCCCCAGCTTTGAGCACTGCTTCAGCGGTTTTCCGTACGAGCTGCGGGTTTGTGACGACTGCTTTTTCCGGGGTGCTTGCACTGAGGAGATTAAGTTTTAACAGAACACGTTCTCCTTTGTGTACGTAATTATTTATGCCTCCAAGTGGCTGGAGTAAGGCTTCAAGATCAATTGTGTCGTAGGTTGTTTTTTGGATACAGACTTTTGCTGTGTGTGTTTGGTCTTGGTTGATCATGGCATTGTCACCATTACTCTCCTTTTTTGGTTACAATAAAAGATATTCCCCTGTTGGGACTTTGATTAAAAAAGATGTTTCTTTGAAGTTTGTCGTGGTTTTTTATCCCCCTTCATCTTAAGGTAATCTTCCTTTGATATCGATGCGGTTCGAAGAGCTGAATTAATGATAACGTTCTGTTGTCGTGACCAGTCTTTATCAGGATGAGTGCGGACATACTCTGCCCATTCGTCAACAAAACGCATTCGTTCTTGATTATTTTTTTTTGTAAAAGAATTCATGTATTTGCTCCTTATATTGCTCAATGAGTGCATCATCAAGATGTCCGTCGCCGATTTTTCTGAGATGCCGTGCATCTTCTCTATCTTTTGGGGATTTCAGAACAGCTTCTTTGAATGCTATCTGGAGTTCAAGATGAGAGATGATAAGTTTTCCCTTGTGTAGTGTAACTGTGATTGTTTTTTTGAGGGCCAGTGTATCAAACTTGTTTTTTATCCATTTTATTTCAATGTTTGGTATAACGGTCCCCTGTTTGGCAAAACGTATCGCTAAATCCTCGGTAAGATATTCGAAGATGTCTTGTTCTTTTTCTGCATTGAGGCAATAGAATTTGTTTTTCTTGAGATCTTCTATTAATGATTTAAAGGCTGAGAAGCTGATTTTTGGTATGATGACATCGATATCTTCACTTACTCGTGCTCTCCCGAGAAGAATAGATACATACCCGCTGACAATGACATAGGGTGTGTGTTTATGTAATATTTTCATAAAATCTAATGCAAATCGATCAAGATCAGATAACTCCCGTTCGATTTCAATGCTTGTCTTACTCACAAATTTCATTGTTTCTCTAGGTTGAGAATGTTTTTCTACTATTTCATTCTTTATTGTTTTTATCTCTACCCAGTTTTTTTCATCCCCGATCATTCGGCAATACCATTCTGTCTGATCAATAGCTATAGCTTTGCAGGAGCATTGAATGTATGTTCCTTTTTTATCGCCTTCAATGATGTCACCACATTTGAGGCATTTCATCTTAATTTTTTTTGTATTTTTAATTTTTCCACCTCATATATTCTGTTGATTTGAATGTGAAAGTTCTTCAAGCTATTTATACCCGTTGAGGAGGTC
>CAIYYQ010000406.1 GCA_903930505.1 Methanobacteriota archaeon | reverse complement strand
TGAGGAAAAGAAAATATACCGTGAGGATGCTTCCGTGATTAATAAAATCGAATTCTCAGCTAAAAATCTCACCTCAAATGCCGGTTTGTTTCTATTGCTGGAACATGCCAATAAAAATGGGGTTTTTGATTTGATTGATAACGATCTGGTTTTTGATAACGTATCCACCAACAAAATTAAAATGAATCACATCAAAACCATGCTCTGCGGCAACTTTATTGGGATTGACAAACTGGAACGGCTGAAACTGCTGCAAAGCGATCCCTTGATCAATGAATTTAATATTTCGATCAAAGAACCAGAAACGGTATCACGCTTTCTGGGAAACTTCAGTTACAAAACAACCCAGATGCTGAGAGAAATCAACTTCAAGGTCTTCAGAAAGCTGTTGAGAAAGAGCAAGCTCAAATCAATTACCATCGATAAAGACAGCAGTGTGGTCAACGTGGAAGGCCACCAGGAAGGTGCGGTCAAAGGATACAATCCCAAAAAGCTTGGGAACAACTGCTACAACCTCCAGTTTGCATTCTGCGATGAAATCAAGGCTTACCTGGCTGGCTATGTCAGAAGCGGAGATACCTATACGTCCAACGGGACAGCGGAAATGATCAAGGAAATCATGGCTTATCTTAAAGACGAAGGCCTGTATATCACTTTTCGCATGGATAGTGGCTATTTTGACGATAAAATCCTGGAGACAATTGAATCATTTGGGTGTACTTATGTGATCAAAGGCAAAGAGTATCCGACGTTGGTTGCGCAGGTGACCGATCCATCCATTGTATTTGTTACTGGTGAAGATGGGCGGGAAACCACCGAGCTTACCACGGCCCTGAATACATGGGACAAAGCCAGACGGTTTGTTGTGTCTCGCGTATTGAAGGATGAAAAAGACAGAAAACAAATGTCATTTTTGGAAGGTGAAGAATACGACTATTTCTTTTTTGTCACCAATACAGAACTATCATCAGTAGAAGTGGTGGAGTTTTATGAGAAACGGGGAAACTGCGAAAACTATATCAAGGAAGCCAAATATGACATGGCAGTTGGACATCTGTTACTTCAATCTTTTTGGGCCAATGAAGCGATCTTTCAGTTGATGATGCTGGCCTACAATTTGTTTTTGCTATTCAAGATGGACTTCGCAAAGGGAACGGAATATCGGCAGCAAATCAAGACGTTCAGGTTGAAGTACATTTTTCTGGCCGGGAAGATCATCCGAACGGCCAGAAGCGTAGTGATGAAGCTTTCTGAAAAATACCCCTATCAAGAGATTTATGAAAAAAGCCTTTCCTGAAAAAAACGTCTTTTGCATGTCCCAATCTGTTATTTCAATTTAAGTTGGGCTGGAAAAATGATTTCAGGTACCCAATTTATTGAAAATGGAATGCCAAATATTATGCAAAATTGAGGAAATATGCTAAAGTTAAACGAGTTCCGCCACAACCATCACCCCTCTGGGATGAAAATGTTGGCAAAATTTATTCGACGTGGATTTTCGGTTATAATTAATTTGATAAATGTTATCGTGGTGAGGATTGAGCTTGCCCCGGTTTAATAGACACGATTAATGTCCAGAAACCAGTTCGAATTCGGCAGGGCTGACATAACCAAGCGTAGAGT
>CAIYYQ010000405.1 GCA_903930505.1 Methanobacteriota archaeon | reverse complement strand
TTGATTTTTCGAAGTTAAAAGAAATCGTAGGTCGAGAGGTTCTTGAGAAGCTTGATCATCATGATTTAAATACAATTGTAGAGAACCCTACCGCTGAACATATTGTTAACTGGATTTCTGAGCAGTTGCAAGGAAAAATTCCGATATGTTCGATTAAACTTTGGGAAGGATCTGGTAAATGGGTAGAAAAAATTGTGTCTTAACTATAATAATGTGGTATTTGGAACAATGTTAAATCAATTCGGTCCCAGTCATCAAAATCGTTTTTTCCGCGTGAACCATCTGAGTAATCCACAAATGTGTACATATATCCGTAGTTCATGACGCTTTGGTATTTCCACCAGACCCACCAGTTTTTCTGCCAGATGAATTTTCCTGTTTGATTGTCACATCCTGGTGTGTTTCCGTTGTCGATACCGAGTATATGGCCGGTTTCATGCATGATTGCTGATGCGTAGATGATCTCTCGGTGGTATTGTTTATTAATGCTTTTTCTCCCAATAATTCTGAGGATAGGATATTCAAAGGGAATAACTTCATGTTCCTTTGTTGAAATCTGGAAACAATCAACGAGAACAGAATGGTTTTCATCAATGATCGAGGGAAATGCGAATCCATGGTAGACATCACAGTGATAAGTAACAAGACCATAGTGAAATACGCCTCGTCGCCAGTTATTCAAATCGCCATGTAGGAAATAATCTCTGTAGATCTGTTGGATTTCCGCCCAGGATACATTTTCTTTAAAAGGAATGAGTTCTCCGCCACCCATCGAACCATCATCGATATGGAATACGATGTTGTGTTTATCGTACGCGTCTCTCAGCATGTCTTTTGAGTTTTCAGGGATAAGATTTCCTTCGCCGTTTGGTCCGATCTGCATTTGATCAAGTTCAAGAAAGATGTCTTTTCTGAATGGATCTGATCCCCATTGGGAAGTTTGATATTCTTTAATATTATTTAAGCCGTCGTTATCTGGATCCATTGATGAGAAATTCTCCCATTCAAATGGCCAATAGACAAAATAGTATCCGGATTCATTTGAGTAGGAATCATACCAGGTTATGGTACCCCATTTGAACTCCCATTCAATGGGTATGCCATCCCCATCGTCATCCCTTCCAGTATCATTTACTGTTGGATCAGTTCCATAATCATGAACTTCGATCCAGTAGGGAATCCCGTCGCCATCCGGGTCTGTTTGGTTTATATCAAACCGCAGTTCGCAATCTCGATCATGCTGATTGATACTTCCATCATCACATCCATTGAGACGCCCGTATCCACTTGGATCAGTATAGGTCTTGTCTGATTCAAGGTAGTCGTCGCCAACCCAATGCCCTGTTTTTATACTATACATAAGATTAATATCATATTGATCGTTTCCAGTTTGGTAATCCCCGCTGATATCACAAAGCTTACTACCAATGGGGTTCCGGTCCCAGAGTTGTATTTTTACAGATACCCATTCTTTGTCATGAGGGACGATACACGAGGCTGACCATTGAGGGTTTTGCACATATTTCGTGTTATACCAAATAGGACTTGTGTTTTCATTTCCATTGATGAATACTTTGACGTAGAAATCAGGGTTTGTGAATGTGTCGATTATGTCTAATGCGCGGATTTCTTTAATTGTTACCGTAACAACAATATTTGTAACTAAGGGATCATAATCTGTAACTGGTGTTGATGAAGTAGGTATGGTTCCGAGTGGTGAGAGTAGGCTTGTAATTATCAGAAGAAGAGGTATGAGTATTACTAGTGCTTTTGTCATGGGTAAGAATTCCTATTATTATAATTGTTACATTAATATAAATAGTTTTCTAACATTTTTCCCAATTAAAATCAACGAAACCAGGTTCTTCTCAAGATATAAACATATGCCGGGGGCG
>CAIYYQ010000404.1 GCA_903930505.1 Methanobacteriota archaeon | reverse complement strand
TTTCAAGAAAATAAACAAAACAAACGGAAAGTTTATCAGAGTCTACACTATTGTGTACATAGGGAGAAAACAACCAAGGTTTTTAGGGGTTGTCCATCCAACTGGTGAAATGATTGGAACTCACAGTTACAGGAAACAAAATTATCTTCAACCGAGAACTATCTTTACTGGATAATTTCGTAATCGATTTTGTTAAACTCCTAGATAAACATCATGTGAATTATGTGATAGTCTCAGGATATATCGCGATTGTTTTTGGGAGAAGCAGAAACACGGAAGATGTTGACGTTATCGTTGAAAAAACCTCTCAGGCAATCTTCAACATACTCTGGAACGATATAATCAAAAGATATGAATGCGTAAACACCTCAGATCCAAATGATGCATATATGGATTACCTTTCTGAAGGATGCGGAATACGTTTCGCAAAGAAAGGTACCTTTATCCCAAATATTGAGTTTAAATTTGTCCATGGGAACGATGACCGTATAAGTATTACTCAAGCGTTAATGTTGGTATTAAATGGCAATTCTTTGAGGATTTCTCCGTTGGAAATGCAGATCGCATATAAGATGTATCTTGGTTCAGACAAGGATTTCGAGGATGCAAAATTCCTCTTTGATCTTTTACGAGAGCATCTTGATATAGGAAAACTGAATACCTTTATCGCATCGTTCAGAATTAAAAAAACCTTGATTAAGAAATATTTGAAGGGTTTACAATGAATATTGATCTGAAAGCATTGGATAAGAAAAAAAAACAAAATACGAAGGAACGTCTTAAGTTTATTGACATGTATGTCGATTGGCTGAAAAAAACACCCAATGAAATATGGTCAAAACAACATGCAGAGTTTATAGATGCAGGGTTTAAGAAACAACCAGAAAAAAATAAGAGATAACGTTATTTTGCGGATGGAACGAATTCCTTCAACCGTCGCAACGCATGCATCTTTTCGTTTTCACCGATTTTCGCTTCTTCGACCGCCTTTTGAATCATTATGGTTGATTCATCCATTGCTTTACGATCAACAGGATATGGTACGCCATCTTTGCCTCCAACGGTAAAACTATATTTCACTGGGTCCTTCCACGATGGTTTCTGTCCATATATAAGATCAGAGATTAATGCAAGCGCCCGCACCGTATTTGGTCCAACTCCCTTTAGAGCAAGTAACTCTTCATAGTTTTTTGGTTGAAACTCATAGATTTCTTTCATCTTTTTCCAGTTGATTGACCGAGGCATATCAAGATAGGGGATCGGTTTTTTCTGTTTATTTGGAGAACACCAACTATCCAATGTTTGCTGTGTTTCTGGTCGTGTAATTTCTGCCCAATCACGCTGCAAATGAAAAGGGTTATCATTCACGAGATCGACAGAAATTTCCTGTGTAGACTTGCTTTGTTTTGCAGTCATATCCAATGCAGAATCTTGCCTTCCATCCCCTACAATTGCATTGTGTGGTTCACAGATGAAGCTTTCCACGTGTTCGGACAACCAGTGGTACCTTCGTGCGTACGAGTTTTGATTGTTCATTCCCTGTTGAATCACCGCCCATTTTCCCTGTTCAGAAAAAACCATGACATGATGATAGAGATTGTATCCATCCTGTATCGCCGTATTATCGATTTTTGCTGCCATACGGCTTGCGTACTGAAGATGTTCAATTGATTGTGTTGAAAGATTGTAAACGTCTCCTATTGTTTTGATTTCTTCAGGTGTTTTTCTAGATGTTTTTCCTTTCCCGCCAGCAACTGCAAACCCATATGTTTCTGGGTTTATTGCTTCTTTTAATGCCCCACAGGTAACCGTGGTCGTCCCACTGGAATGGTAATCGTAGCCAAGAACGCAGGAAAGTGCTTGAAACCAGAATGGATCCGAAATTCTTCGTAAAAACTCATCTGTTCCATATTCATATGTGATAACGTTCACTATTTCTTTGGATAATGCAACCATCCTTTTGAATAACCATGGGGGTGCTTTCCCAGGATGCAACGGAAGATGAGCGACACCTGTTTTTGACATAGAATCTCATCTCCAAGTTACTTCACGCAATATAAACGTTTTTTAGGGGTCAATGAAAGTAAACAATTTTTTGGTATGATTTGTACAGAAAACAATATAAATAAGAAAGTATAAATATAATTAGGGTTGATGACTATGACGTGCATCATTATCGGCAGGAAAGATAGCACCAGTATTTCTTGTTTTCAAACACTAGATGGAACCACCGAAATAAAGAAAACGATGTACTTGAAGATTACCCTTGCAGTCTGCTTGATCGTTCTTGGCGCTTCAATTATGTTTGTTATCCATTAATATATAAAAATATAAAAAATAAGAAAAAAAACAGTTTTTTTAGTCAGCAATTTTCTTATACGCTTCTGCATCCATCAGACTATTAACCTCTGCACTTGTATTCATCTCAAGCTCAACAAGCCATCCGTCATCATACGGACTTGTGTTGATCGTCTCAGGGGAATCCTCAAGATCTTTGTTGACGCTTACAACTTTTCCACTGACTGGTGCATAAATCTCTGAAACAGATTTCACGGATTCAACAACGCAGAGTTCCTCTCCTTTTTTCACCTGTTTTCCGACCGCAGGTAATTCTACAAACACGATATCGGTTAATGCTTTCTGCGCGTGATCAGTGATGCCAACCACAGCGTTTTTGCCTTTTACTTTTAACCATTCATGGGTTTTCGTGTATCTCAAATCCTTTTTTATGTCACTTGTCATAACAATCCATCCTTTCGTATTTTCTACTGTGTCTTAAATGTTTCCAACTGATGATGGTTTTGCGCCCAGTCTTTTTTCACAAACGGTGGTTTTACCACCTTTGCTTTCACGGGTTTATCCCGAACAATGATATCAAGGATTGTACCCTCTGCCCGATGATCAGGATGAACATATCCCATTGCAATCCCGATGTTCAGACAAGGAGACAACGTGCCACTTGTTACAACACCGATTGTTTTCCCATCTTTCTGAATCTCACAGCCATGCCGCGGGATACCTTTATCAACACACTCAAAGCAGGTCATCCGATCAAACGTCCCTTTTTCTTTTTGTTTCAATAATGCTTGTTTCCCGATGAATTCATGATCCCAGTTTATAGTCCATCCAAGTGTTGCCTCAAGCGGTGTTCGTCCTCCAGAAAATTCGTTGCCAGCAAGCATGAAACATTTCTCAAGTCGAAGAGTGTCACGGGCACCAAGTCCAATTGGTTTGATTTTGAATTCTTTTCCTACATCAAGGATCGCAGTGAACACTTTTTCTGCTTTTTTCGGTGGGGTAATCTGCAATTCAAATCCAAGCTCCCCAGTATATCCGGTATGTGAGATAACACAGGGCACATCTGCGATATCAATGTATTGACAGCCGAAAAATTGAACCAAGTTCAGATCAGTATCCGTGAGCTTCTGTAAGGTGTCTCTTGCTTTTGGACCCTGGATCGCAAGAATCACAAACTCTCTAGATACATCTTCTATCGTTACACAAAGTTTGTGTTTTTTCGCCTGGTCATTCAACCATTTTGTTACAGTCATGTTCATCCCCGCATTCGGGATCATCATGTATTTGTCTCCAAGGTTCATGAAAATCGTATCATCGATAATCGTGCCGTCATCTTTGAGGATCACCGTGTATTGGCTTTGATGTTTTTCAACCTTTGAGGCATCAGCAACAGTGGTAAGACTGAGAAGTTGTGTTGCGTCTTTTCCCGAGATCCACACGTTGCTCATATGAGAGACATCAAACAAACCAACCGCGGTTCTCACTGCAAGATGTTCTTCTTTTATCGATGAGAACTGCACCGGCATCTCAAACCCAGCGAATTCTGTGAATCGAGCCCCAAGTTTTTCATGGATGTGATGAAGTGGTGATTTCACTGCCATAGGTATCGACCAGTGTATCATATCCCCATAATTTAACGTTTCGACACCTTTTCTCCAGTTGGAAAAGAAGAAAAACTGGTTCTTCGCAACGTTTTCTCGTATCACAATCCTTTTTTATCTCAAGAATCATTCCGGAGAACGTATGTTTATCGTAAAACTCGGTGGAAGCGTCATCACTGACAAGAGCAAACGGTATTGTTTCCATGCAAAAACAATGATGAGATTAGCATCAGAGATTCAAAAAGCTGCAGATTCCTTAGTTCTCGTGCATGGGGCAGGATCATTTGGGCATATCCTTGCAAAAGAATACCGGTTGAACGACGGATATAAAAATAAGGATCAAATCCAAGGTTTTTCTCTCACGCAGTCAAAGGTTCAAGAGTTAAACTCCCTTGTGTTGAATGCGCTTCAGAAGAAAAAAGTTCCTGCGATTTCCCTACCACCTCATGCGTTCCTTAGATTAAATGACCATCGTTTCACTGATATCAACTATGCTATGATGGACGACTATCTCGAAAAAGGGTTCACCCCGGTGACCTTTGGCGATGTCGTTTTGGATAAAACCCTCCAATTCTCGATATGTTCAGGTGATCTTCTCATGAAGGGTCTTGCCGAGCATTATAAACCAAAAAAAGCGGTTTTTGTTGTTGATGTCGATGGGATTTATTCAGAGAATCCAAAGAAAAATCCAGATGCAATTCTTCTTAAATCTGCATCAGTCAGCGATCTTGAGAACCTTACAACAGCAGCAGATGGTCATGCAGATGTAACGGAAGGCATGAAAGGAAAGATTAATACAATAAAAATGATTGCACAATTAGGTATTGATACCATTGTCGTCAATGGAAATAAAAAAAATCGACTCTACAAGGTCCTTGTCGGGGAGGAAATCATATGCACCTACATTCACGGGATGAAAAAATGAATCAGACTGAAGAACGAAAGCGAGAACACGTGCAAATCGCACTTGATGAAGATATCGCTATGCATCATAACTACTGGGATGATGTCCATCTTATGCATAATGCGCTCCCTGAATTGAACAAAGAAGATATTGATCTCTCCACAGTCTTATTCGGGAAGAAACTTGGTGCCCCTCTTATCATCGCGGGAATGACCGGTGGATATGCGGAAGGAAAAAAAATCAATGAGAATCTTGCCGCGGCCGCAGAGAAACTCCAGGTGGGCCTCGGGGTTGGTTCCCAGCGTGCAGCCCTTGAAAACCCCAAGCTGAAAGAAACCTATAGCATCATCAAAGAATATGATGTTCCTCTTAAGATCGCAAACATCGGTGCATCACAGATTGTCATGTGGGAAAAAGAAGAGTTGTTGGAGCATGCAAAAACGATTGTGGAGATGATTGATGCGGATGTCATTGCGATATGCCTGAATTTTTTACAAGAAGCAGTACAACCTGAGGGAGAAGCCCATGCAAAAGGATGCCTTGATGCAATCACCATGTTGTGTAAAGAGTTTAAAAAACCTGTGCTTGTGAAAGAAAGCGGTGCTGGTATCTCGTTTAATGCCGCGCAATCCCTGTATCATGCAGGTGTTGCAGGTATTGATGTTGGCGGTGCAGGCGGTACCTCTTTTGCTGCTGTGGAATATTACCGAGCACAAATGAAGAATGAAGAGGCAAACATGCGACTTGGGAAAACATTTTGGGACTGGGGGATTCCCACGCCGACGTCCATCCTTGAAGTGGGGAAGGCAAACGACTGGAAACTCCCGATTATTGCCACTGGTGGCATTCGTACTGGTCTTGACGCAGCAAAAGCATTGGTGCTTGGGGCAAACGCAGCTGGTCTTGCTCATTGTTTATTGAAATCAGCTATGAAGGATTCCCATGCAACACTGTTTGCTTGTGAACTTGTTGTGCGGGAGCTGCAAACCACGATGTTTTTAGTTGGAGCGGAAAACATTGATGCACTTTCTTCTGTAGGAGTCACGTACGATGAATTTAAAAAATGAACTTTCAACACGGGCCGCTCTTTTTAATAAACAGCTTGAGTTGTATATGAATGAGAAGAAGCCCAAGCTCCTTTATGATGCATCATGGCATCTTCCTCGAAGTGGCGGGAAACGGCTGCGTCCGTGTCTTGCGATGCTATCCTGTGAAAGTGTTTATGATGATGTTGATTTGGTGATGCCGTTTGCTGTTGCACTTGAGCTTGTGCATAATTTCACATTGGTTCATGATGACATCATGGATCGAGCGAATCTGCGAAGAAATGTTCCCACGGTTCATATGAAATACGGGGAACCAACCGCAATTATGGCAGGGGATCTGCTGTTTGCGAAAGCGTTTGAGGCGATGCATGATCTTGCAGGGGATCTTCGTGTATTCAAAGAAGTAGAATATAACTTGGTGAAATGTATTGAGGATATCTGCGAAGGGCAGCAGCTTGATATGGAGTTTGAGAAAAGAAAACAAGTTTCTGAAGATGAGTATTTTGACATGATTCATAAAAAAACCGCGGTGTTGTTTTCCTGTGCAGCAAAAGGCAGTGGGCTCATCGGCCATGGGACATCCGAGGAAGTCAAAGCGCTTGCTGATTTCGGGATGTTTTTAGGTCTTGCGTTTCAGATCTGGGATGATTACCTTGATTTAAGCAGCAGTGAAACAATTCTAGGCAAGGATATCGGCAACGATATTCGCAACGGGAAGAAAACCTTGATTGCGGTTCATGCACTTGAACATGCAGATAAAAAAGGGAAAACATTGCTTAATAAGATTTTTGGGAACCCTGATGCATCAGAGACTGATATCAAACAGATTCTTACAGTATTTCGTGAGAATGGATCGATTGATTACGCGAAACAAACCTCGATGAAATATTGTAAGAAAGCAAAGAAAGCTCTTGAGGTGCTTCGAGATTCGCAGGCAAAAGATATTTTGAACGCGCTCGCTGATTATTCTATTGAGAGAGAAAAATAGTATGGTGACTGAGAAAATACAAAAGACTGCGCGGATGTACGCATTGCAGAACGCGGTTCAGTTCGAAGGTAAAGCAAATCTCAAAGCAGTGGCTGGAAAAGTCATTGCTGCATTGAAAGATACTGGTGTTGGTCCGAAGGATATTTTCCCGGTTGCAAGCAAGGTTGTCGAAGAGGTTAACCGCATTTCAGTAGAAAAACAACGGGCTGAGTTGGAACGACTCGCCCCTGAGCTTTTACAGAAAGAGAAAAAAGAACGAGATTTTACGTTACCGAATCTTCCTTTTGCTGAGATGGGTGCGGTTGTTACTCGTTTTCCGCCGGAGCCAAATGGATATCTGCATATCGGTCATGCTAAAGCAGCGATCGTTGATCATGAATATGCGCGAATGTATAATGGGAAGTTCATCCTTCGTTTTGATGATACAAACCCGGAGCATGCTCAACTTGAGTTTTATGATGCTCAGAAACAGGATCTGTTGTGGCTTGGAATAAAATGGGACCAGGAATACAATACGTCAGATCATTTGGAGACTCATTATGAACTTGCGGAGCAGCTTATCGATCAGGGTGATGCGTATATCTGCCGATGTCCGCCTGAGGTGATGAAAGAATCTCGGTTTCATTCAAAATCCTGTAGCTGTAAAAATACGCATCCTGGTGATGCAAAAGATATGTGGAGAGACCTTGTGACATCAGGTGAACAGGGTGCGATTCTGCGGCTACGTGGCAATATGCAGAGTGCGAACACCGCGATGAGAGATCCTGCATTGTTTAGGATTATTGATGCTGCGCATCCGTTGAAAGGAACAAAATATCGGATGTGGCCGACATATGATTTTGCAGGGGCAATAGAAGACAGCATCAGTGGGGTTACACATCCATTTCGAACAAAAGAATATGAACTCAGAGATGAGGTATATTTTCATATTTTATCGTTGTTGAAACTGCGAAAACCACATCTGATGGAGTTTGCTAGGCTTTCTATTGAAGGAATGCCCGTGTCAAAACGAAAGATAAAACCTTTGATTGAACAAGGTTTGGTTTCAGGATATGATGACCCACGGTTACCGACATTGCGAGGGTTGCACCGTCGAGGAATTCTCCCTGAGGCCATTAAACAGTTTGTGTTTTCTCAGGGGATTTCTAAAGTTGAATCCCAGGTAACGTTCAGCCTTGTCGAAGCATGCAATCGGAAAATCCTTGATCCAGTGGTGAAACGGTATTTCTTTGTTCCAAACCCAATGAAACTCTCTGTAAAAAACGCATCAAAACGTACGGTTCATCTGAAATTTCATCCGACCGCTGATCTAGGGGAACGAACGCTGAATACGCATAATGTTTTTTTTGTTCCCAAAGACGACATCATGAAAATGAAAGAAGGAGACGTCTTCCGACTGAAAGACCTCATGAACGTGAAAATCAAAAAAATTGGGGACGAAATAACCGGTGAACATGCAGGGGATGCGGTGCTTCCTGGAACCGTTAAAATCCAGTGGACAACAGAAAAAAACATTGCCATAAAAATTCTTATCCCTGGTCTTCTTGTTGATAACAACGAAGAATACAACCCTAAAAGCCTTACAGAGGTAAATGGTGTCGTCGAGGATACATTATCTGCGGTGAAAAACGGAGAAATTGTGCAGTTTGAACGGTTTGGTTTCGTCCGAATTGAGAAACACAAAGACGGATCATGTATTGGGGTTTTTTCCCATAAATAAAAACATTATGTGATATGTCTGATTTTCACTGCTTCCCCTTTAGTAGATTCTTTCATTTCTGTACCATTCATCTGAGCAACACCGACTCCGCAAACCTTCTGATTTCGAATTACCACAACATCGTCTCCAATTCGAATCAGTGGGTCTGCGTCTTTGACGCCTGGGGCAAACAACGATCCTTTCAAGATGAAATCATCAGCGATATCTACCCAATATGTTCCTGATTGTTTCAATCGTTCTGCCCCATCTAAGGTGAGTGATAGAAATCCGCGTTCCTGGGTGATCATCCCTATTTGTTTTCCGTTTGAGAGAAGTTTCCAGTACGGGTATTTTCCTCGTACTTGGCTGTCATTGAAAAGGATGTCTGCAGCTTTTTCGTCGAACTGAAATCTGGCTATTGCTTTCATGTCTTCTTTTACACGTATTGAAACAGGGATGTTGTCGTAGGATGCTGTGGTTTTTTCTAAGGCTATGGAGAGGTTGTGTAAGGATTCCTCTGATGTTGGTTTATCGGTACAGGTGATAAGTGGCTCTTGGAAAAGATCAGTGACAAACTCTGCTAGACCTAACGGCAGATGGATGATCACTGTTTCATATTTGTTTTTTTTGAGGTATGTTTGAAGGAGTGTGCGAATCATGTGTTTTTCATCTTCGTCCCAGTGTCCAGTGACTGAGATATCATAGGATGATGCAGGAGGGATAAGTTCGAGTTCCCTTGGAACAACGCCAAGAGGGGAGGTGATGATGAGTTCATGAACGACAGACGGGTTTTTTGTACCAAAGAGTCGCTGTTGGAAGAGGTTATGTGATTTTGAAAAGGAATACGGTTTTTTTGAGGAACAGGGCAATAAGAGTAAAATCTTTGTGTTTTTTGGTTTTTTATATCGCCGAATTACTCGTTCTTGAAATCGTCGTACCTCCGGACGGCTGAGTGCTTCCTTTGTTGTCGCAATCAACGGATGTTTTCGTATTAGAGAAGTTCGTTCTTCAAGAAAAGGGTAATGATCAGAATCAAGATGTCGAAGAACTGCGGTGAGTTCAGGATGTGCTCGTACCCTGATTTCCACGAGTTCTCTGAGTAGTCCTTGGGTGATCGCATTTCTGATTTGTTTCAACTCGTTGTAAAGAGCAAAATTGTTATGCTGAAGGATCTCAGGGTAATTCATTTTCGATGGGTCGTTTCCTGCATTAGTACAAGCAGGGCAGCTGCAGGGAAGTTCACTAAGCTCGTTTTTTTGACAAGGACCTGTCGAAAATAAGAATATGTTGTTTCGAGCAGCAAGAATCGTTGCCATCGAATCAAAGAGATCAATACCCATATATGTGAAAAGCGCAAGATTCATCGGATCACCAAGGCAAGGAAGATAGATTGTTTTCTGATAGCCGATGTGTTCTCGTAATTGAGTAATGAAACTAATGAATGCGGACTGCTGAGAGGAGAGTTGAGCGGCATTCGCAACAATAAATATAGTCGCTGTAGAATCTTGTATTACATCAGGGATCATCAATGGATCTGCAGGAACAATGATACATCCTGCGTTCTTTTTCTGTGTATGTTTGAATGCATCTTTATGTAATTGCGTTGTGACGTCTTTTGGATATATGAAATAGTTAAAGAGAGTCATCTCATCGTTTTTCTTTGGTTTCTCAGGGGAAAAAACACTTCCAAGAACTGTGACAGTTGGTTTCTTTGTTTTCTTATCTTCATTCGTTATAAGAATATCAGCAAAATCTGGGGCAGCACATCGCGTGGTGTGAACATAAAGAATCGCAGGGGTAGTGACAATGGATTTTTCAATAGTAAGCTCACCGATTCGAGCAGGGCCATCGCGTTTTTTTACAGTAAATTGCATTGGATAAAAGATATGCTTTCCTCTTTAAAGAAGGTTAGCATTTTTTAAAGCATTGTAGCGATGAATAAGTAAAATGACTGACAAAGGGCATTACGTGATAAAAATTGGGGGAGCACGTTGTCACAAAGACGGGAAATCCCAGGTGACACAGATGGGAATTTTTCTTGGAGGGTGGGAAATCAACGAGGCCTGTTTCAGGTGACACAGTTGAGAAATCTAAAAGTGACAGAGATGGGAACTGTTTTTCTTCTGGAAAGCAAGGGTTAAGAGAGAGCCTGTTTTTTTGGTCAACGAAGGGTGTTTCAGGTGACAGCGATGGGAAATACCGGGTTTTGCGGGTTTTTTAATTTGGTTGGAGATGCTGAAAAACGTACAATGGTTGATGATGGGTTGATGGTTGGTTGGTGAAAGATGATATATTGATCGAGGAAATGAAAGAGGAAAAAGAGCAGATGTGAGTAAACGGAAAATTATCTTAAATCATCACCCGTTACCCCAATTTGCATCGATATCCGCCATTGTCTCCTCAAGAGCATCAGCATAATTTAATATTGCCAATATTGCTCCACCAATTCCTCCTGCTTTCTGAGCGGCAGCAGCAAGACGTTGTATACCTGGGTTGTTTGCCTTAAAATTGGATTTTTCATTAGCATACCTATTTAACAAATTATTAGTGTACTGAATGGACTTAGCATAGCCCGTTGGATTATCATTAGGATCATCTGGACAAAACGTAAAAAGACTTTTGCCCATTTTTACACCATGATCAAGAAAACCTCCAACACCAGCATCCCAATGCGCGCCCTTATCCTGAGCGGTATGAAGCGCTCTACCTAAATAACTCATGGCGCCGTCCTCATCACCTATTAATGATTTTTTGGCAGCAATCAGTATAAAATAACTAATACGGTCTTCAGCTTTTTTGCTATCGCACCCAGACTCATAATGAGCATAATGAACAAATCCTTCACCGGTTGGTGAATCTACAGCAATATCCGCGGATACAGCTTTTTCTATCTCTTGAGAGGAAAATCCTTTTGCTTTCATAGCAGGTACCGTTAAAGATTTATGACCACTACCTTTCCACAACCCAGAAGGATCAACATGATTCACTGGATTTGAACCTAAATAATTATACAGGTTCATTCCATCACTGTACTGCCCTTGCAAACTGTACATGTGCATAGTTAATTGGAGGATATCCCCATTCATCACACACGCAGTCATAATCGGCTGTGCAGCTTCGTTTGGATCACGCTGGAGGAATCTTCCTAATGTGGGACTGTACCAGCGGTTCCGATTGTAATACAAACCTGCTGTGTTGAGACCGATACCGCCGTTAGAGAAGTTCTCAAAGAACAACCCCTGATGACCAACCTTGTTGATTGGAGCACCTGAGAAGGTATCCATTGCAACAAGTGTCCCATATGGATCATATTGATATTGAACTTTGACACTCCCGCCAGCATCAACAAGCGCCATCACATTGTAGTTGGCATCCTGCACCACGTAGAATGGATTATGGCTTTCATCTAACTGAAGGATAAACTCATCAACAGAATCAGGACCATACACATACTCGCGATAAAGTTGCGTGCCCTGCCGTACTTCTTGAAGTCGACGGACACCATCATAATAGTAATCCTCATATAATGATGGTGGCGTCTCTTTACGAATTAATCTGCCAAGACCATCATAAATATACCGAGCAACCAGACTCGCTGGCAGATGACCATGACTCAAATTAATACGTCCATCTCCATCAAAATCACTTGCTAATAAAGCAATACCAGAATAATTCACCTGTACCAGCCGGTTGAATCCATCATACTGATAGAAATACTGTCCATCGTAGACAAGGTTTCCTGCACGATCATACACAACCTGAACACCAGGGGGGACACCATTTGTGTAAATCTTGGTTATTTGATTCGCTTTATTCACATCATGATGAATCGCATATGTTAGTTCATAAGTTCCATCACCGTTTGTATCGTTCTTTTGTATCCGACTTCCATCAGCAGTTGTACCGCCAGCCCAGTTACCCAGATTATCTAGACGCCAGGAAACGTTCTGCGAGGGAACACCCTGGTTTTGAATAATTTGTGTATTCATTGCATTCAACTTACCCATACTCGCGTTAACAAGACGATTCAACGCATCATACTGATAAAGGAAAGAACGATCATTCACATGATTGAGTTGGGTCACATTAGAGTACAGCCGATTCCCTGCGGCATCATACCCATACTGATACCGCTGGATGATAGTACCGTCTTTGGTGAAGTTAAGATTAGTGACCCGGCCGAACCGATCAAGACCAGTATACAATCCACTGTCATCAAAGATTTTTTGAGTCATTCCATTTCCAAAAGTGGTATTCACCCGGCGAGACAACCCCGCATACGTGTAATTCGCTACCGTAATACCTAAAACGGAATCTGTGATACGCGACACGCGACTCAACAGCGTATCCAAACCACTTCCACCATCATAACAGAAACCAACAATACGACCACCAGGATAGGTGATATTCCGCAACCTGTTGAAATTCCCACCACCTGTCGTAGAGTTAAACTCCCAGCCGTACGTGACCGCAGGAGTAGTACCAGTGACATTTCCTCCATGCGCCTGCTGCTCCTTCACCAGATTTCGCATTCCCACATCATACTCAAACCTATCCTGAGAAACAACCGTACCAGTTCGATTAAACGCAGTAACCAAAGAAAGCGAACCATCCGGGGTATACGAGTAATTAATTCTACTGATACGTTGTTGAGGGACAAAAATCGGTTCAACCCCTGACCCATTAGGGTCATAGTAATATGAATCATCAACCAGGGTTTCTACCATCCGCCCAAGTTCATCGTACGAATATCGATATATTACTCCTTTTGAATCAGTTCGTGATGCAACCGCACCGTTGAAATAATACCTAAATTTCAACGAATCATTCACATCAGGCTGTCCTGTAACATTATTGGGGTACCTGACCTCTTTAATCAACGCACCGTTCGTATTCACATACTGCCCCATCCAAGATGCACTATGAACGAACCCATTGCGAAGACCTTTAGAATCAATAATCTGATAACCACTGCCTTCGTTCATCTTCCAATACATCGTAGCATTCTCTACAACGGATGAATAACCTCCATTTTTATATAATGAAGCGACTATATCAGATTCAGAAGTCTGCCAAAACCATTGAGTTTCGGGTGCGCTATTATCAGAAATGTTGTATACACTGACTTCCTTGATCTGACCAATAAAGAACTTTCCAGAACCATCAGATGGTACATATGCCATACGTCCTATAGTAACATTCTCACCATGCAAAAAAACAACGGGTGCACTAGGACGAGGATATGGCCACCGAGACCAATTCTTTAATACGCCATCAAGGTACAGGGCTTCTCTATAATAACTCCAACTCATCGCATAATATATTATAGCCACATGATGCCATGAGGATGGGTTATTTAATGGTGTATCCATAAATACTGTACAGTCATTATTTTCTTTCGCTGTAAAGTTAACTTTACCGTCTTTTAGGAATACTCTCCATCCAGATTCAGACCCTAGTTTATCACACCCCATATTAACAATAGATTGCTCGCGAAGAGGATCATCGGTTTTAAACCACACTGAAATCATAAATGCGAAAGAACCATCAGAAAAACCACTACTACATTGTTGTAACATCGCATTCGAATTCGGGATTTCCACATAATCATTTTTCCCATCAAACGTCAATACTTTATTGTTTTTCTCAACCACATCAGCGCCATACACCATCTCCGTGACCTGCAACGAACCATTAGTCGCACTCCAGTTGATATCACTCCAGTTTGCAAGACCGGGCAGCCCATCCGTTCCATTATGATTAGGGAGCACCGCTGCCATCTTCTGCAGTTGACCGGTTTTATTATCATAGAAATACGCAGTCGAACGTCTCATGTTCACATTGGAATCATCAGCGTTCTCCGTTACAAGGATTTGCCGACCAAGGCCATCATATTCAGTCCTGGTCACCGTCCCATCAGGCTGATACGTTGCATTCTCCACACTAGCATTGTTGTATCCATGGCGAGTAACCAACACACCAGCAGGAAAAACTTGAGGAGGATCTAGAGGATAATTCCCCTCAGGGCAATCAGGATACGGATCATTACCAGTGATATACCCTTGTGCGTTGTTTGTCCCATATTCCGCGGAACAGCTGACCTTCCCGGCTGTATCATACCAGGTGTAACTATAGGTTTTTACACTGTTACTAACGGTGAGAACACGATCGGAAACTAGAGCATTGTGTTTGCGTTCCCAACTGACGGTTTTAATCACTTGATCACGACTATTATACGTCATATTCGTTCTCGTGATCTCTGTCCAGCCACTGCTTACATTCACCCAGGAACTACTGCTGATCTGCCGTCCCTTGGAATCATATATGGTTTTCGTTACCGCACCATTGGAGGAACGCTGTTCAACCGTCTTCCCATTATTATCATAGAATGTTTGATCAGAGAGATACGACAAACCACTGGAATCGCTTACGTTATACCGACGTGTCTCCTCAGTTTGGCCACGGGCGTTATATATCGTCTGGGTCAATGACAACGGCTTTTGATTTAATGAAACTGAGAGAATATCAGTAATATTTTGCATGGTGAGATTCCACCCCGGAGACAGATTCCACGGCTGTATCTGCACAGGGATGTTCATCTCAGGACCATACTCTGCCTCAAGGATTTTCCGACCGAGATTATCCAACCAGACAACCTCATACTTTAATGGAACACCGGTTTCATTTTTATACTGGGTAGAAACCTGTCGCATCCGCCAATCATATGAATAATTCGTCACCGACCCGATTTCGTCTTCATTATTCGGCGCAGGAACAGGATTACCGCTGCTGTCAACTTCGAAATACTGGTTCAACGGTTTATCTGTATACGTCCGAACCGTAATGAGTTTTCCGGCGTCTGTTGTCTTATTTCCGTAATATCGTTTCTCGATAAGAGTCATCGTATCTGGATAGGTGCATATCAATGGATTCCCCTGACAATACCCACAATCAAATACCGGTGGACATGCCGTGCCCCAGAACGGATGAATATCATTCATCCCCTGATAGGTTCGTTCCAGATACCCACGCATCGTATAGGTATACCGCTTAATCGTTCCATCAGGTGTTTGCTCACGAGCAACCTGGCCAGTCGCATGATATGAGACTTTAGAAGATACTGTCTCCCCATTCTTTCCCTGTGTTTTCACATCAGTAACCCGTCCATTGGTATCGTATCCTGGCACGGATATCGATAAGATCTCATACGGTTCATCACCTGTAGGAGAGCTCCATCCACCAGGTATATTCAGATGAACAAGCTTCGTACAATTCAAGGTCCCGTTGATATAAATATTGATTTGAACAGGAGATCCAACCTTAGCCTTATTCAAGTCGACATTATTATATGTCCATCGTTCTAAAATATAAGAGGATGGTTGATTATATACAATCCATGTCTCTAAACCTGTTGGATATATCACCCTTTTAAGACCATAGACAAGATCATACTCATATCGCGTTGTTAGATCCAAAGCACCATTCGCAGGTACCCTCACCCAACCTACAGGAAAATCAGGATAGTTACTCGGGTTTGCATCCTGGACTTGCAAGATTGGCTGCCCGTATATATCATACTGATTATAATCAACAAAGAACTGATCGAGAACACCGGTTCCAGGAATACTAATATTTTTAAGGCTACCATATCCATGTAAAATCATATTTCCATTGTTATCATTCTGGATCTTATCCACTCCAAAATACAGGTCGTTGTTATCAGCGGAGAGAGGCGTTGGCGGTTTGATCTCTGTTTGACTGAGAATACCTTTATCAGAATCATTATCTCTAAACGTAATTTGTTCCTCAGTGATTTCTCCACCAAGCTCCTTTACTTTTGATATATTGATACGCCCGTTTGCTAAAAACAGATCTGACGAACAAAGAACCGGCGTTGGGAATTGTATTGTTCTGTTTACATATTCTTGATTGTTCACATCTCGGTCATAGAGTTTCTGCACATACACTGGTTGCTCTGAGCCGTCTCCTGATTGAACTCCTTCTGATTTTAACTTTCCAGGGACTCGGATTATTTTCGGTTCTAATCCAAACTTACCCCACACCATCACTGTTTTAAAATAATCATCATAATATGTATAATTACATACAAATCCATGGGTAAGTTTCCAGTCCGGGCCATTCCACATAAGATTTTCATCGGTTGCCCAACCTGCACTGCGAAGTTGAAGAAGTTGCCCTTTGTCGTTGTAGAGTCTGTGCTCTGAATATCCCATATGACTCGTCATTTGCGCGCCAGTGCCGTTATACGTCCATGTTTCATCCTCCAGGACAAAACCGGTCGGGTTCATCCTGACGACGCGACGTGTTTTAATCCCTGTCTGCAACGCAGCATCATATGTGATACCTGATGTCGTATCAACCTCGTCGATCACCATGATACGGAACGGTTGATCAAAAGGTAAACCAGTATTTTCAGTAGGACCAATCGTGTCGGGATGATATGGTAAATTTATATTTAATTGAACCATATAACGATAGGGATAATGGACTTCACTCAACCATTGATATCTTGAAACAATATCTACTACAGCATTACCGAATTGAGGTTCATAGACATACAATGGACGTGGATATATTTTGAAGTTATAATAGTAAAAAGTTCCCCCGTCATTTCTACCAGCACGATGATCAACCATACTTGTTTTTTCATATGCAGAACTAGAAGTTTTTGCTGGGTCAGTACCAATGAAATTCACAAGATCAGTATATGGAGAATCTAAAGGGTCACTCCAGCTATTACCTGGAAAACGAACATCAGTCGTCATATAAACATCAGAGGCCTGAAGAAGCGTTTGCGATTCGTCAAATGAAGTTGAAGGATCATCGGGGATAAGAATACAATTATCAGAGAGTGTGAATAGAATATTTTCATTTACAGAAACACCCGGATGGCGCTGTTTATATTCTTCAACGATTTTTTGAATAGTAGAATCGTAAAATACTGCTTTCAACCCATGTGTATCATCATAAAATGTTAAATGAGCACTTGGGCCAAGTGTATTATCATATCGATAAATAGTATGGGATGTTTGGATAATCTCGTTTGCAAGATTATCATGCGTCTTTTTTGATATCGTAGTCTTTAACAAATTACATCCCATAACATCCTTGGATGAAGGAGTAGTAGTCGTACAATTTATGTAATATTTATAATATTGAGAGTTTGGATCCGCAGCGGAATACCAATTAGTAGGTCCGTCATAGCACCATGGATTTTGATATGAATAATATGGTTGGGCTTCCTCATAGGTATAATTCACTCGAATAACCCAATGATTCCCTGCTCTTGATTCCACAGTAGATATTGATGGGTTCTCGATTTGATCATAAGCATCGAAAGAGGTTAGATCAGAGAAATTTCCAAAGTACCCAATAGTTGAAACAAAGTCATTTAACACGTTAGCAGGAATGTTACCATTGTAAACATGAATAGAATGTAATTTATGGACGAGGAACGCCTCGTTGTTCCCAGGAGAATCAGGCCATGATGGGCCGGGATAGAAATCTCTGTCACCCGTGGCAAAAGCACGGTAGGAATATAGAATTGTCCAAACAACGGTTCCATTTCCATCGATAAGTTTAATGTCTTTGATCTGTCCTTTTTCATTCGTATTTTGAAGGCATTCAATGAAATCATCGTTTGGATTAGTATCCTGGGGAGATGGATATTGATGCACAGTACAATAGTCGTACTGCATCCGGTTGCCATGTTGGTCGGAAATATTCGTTACTAACCCATAAAAAGGGACCCCATAGCCGCTATCCCAAGTAGAATACGGTGCAGGTGGGGGATATATAAAAGAGTAATCGGGAGGAGGCACGTGAGCATCAATCCAACTATATGGATAACTATGATTTGGATTTGTATCTCGATCAAACCATACGTCCTCATATTGTGGTTTAAAGGTATATTTAATCGAATTGTGATTTAACCAGATATAGTACTCCGTGGGATGAACAGCCCAATCCTTCCATTCCGTCTTATTATCATCCCATATTCCACCAGAATACGTCATGATTGCATCGAACCAATCCGGAGCTGTATAAACAGGATTGTTATTTTCATCGCGTATGTTTGGATCGAGTGTAAATGGAATTGCATGATGTGCATCAGGGATGAAATAACATCGTTTTATTCCTGCTGCGGCTTCTGCCGGTGTCACAAGATCTTTGTAGGTTGCATCGATGAGGAGAATTGGGTTTTCACTCATCATCCAGTATTTTCCGTTCCAATCCCAAAACGTATCTTCACCTGCACATGAGTCTTGTTCATAAATCGCTTCAGTTCCATAACGATTTTTTAAAGAATCAACAATATTTTCTGAATAGGTTCTCGTATGACGGAAAACCGCGCCACCAAAGGGAAGCTCAAAGTCAGTCTCTTGGAGAAGCGGCGTGCCGGTAATCATATCGATAATATCATTGTGTGTTGGACGTTCGATCGGTGGATTGGGACGCCCAAAATACCCTGTTTCTTTTGATACCAATGGTGCTGTACTTTGTTGCGGGTCGGTTTTTGTTGGTGGGAAATCACCTGGGCCGAAACCAGTAAGTAACGATATTTGAAGAGGAAAACCTGCACCGCCAGGATACCAACTTCTCCCACAATACAGCAAATTACTTTCCAGGAACCATCCACGAGACATAAACTGAGGATCATTACCATTATATCCCTTTGGGACGCCAAATATCCCTCCTTCTGAGCAGCTACCTGCGACTGTAATCTTTACTGAATCTATGGAATTAGGACCATCATCATCAAAATCACCGTTATTGTTAAGATCTGCTCGAACAGTAATTGTATAATAATCAGATGGTTTTATTCCTTCAATCCATAAAACCAGAGCAACCGGTGCATTATTCCCTATATGCGCGACGAACGGGTCAATATCTGCGAAGGTGACTGAACCATCCTGGTTGATGTCTGCAGCACGCCAAGACCAGGTGGGGTGTTTCGCTTGGAATTGTAATCGTAGTTCGTTTGTTTCGTTTATTCCAATTGCTGCGACAAACGGGTCAATGTCTGCAAAGCTTACTACGCTGTCGTTGTTGACGTCGCCGAGACGCAAAATAGTATATTGATAGATTTTTTCTTGACCGGGTTGAACGTATTGAACAATATTATCTCCTGAACCATCGCTCGACCAATTACCTCTTGTTTTATTTTTCCAAATACGGAAATTATCTGTAGTAATGCCATCAAACTCAAAATTAATAATATCGCCATTATGTTTATTTGATACATTAATTTCCAGAACCAATGGGACAAGTTCATTTTCATTCTTCGTAGGACCCTTATCATTTAGATCGATCATCCGATCCTTGTTATCGTCGTCATCGTTGAGGATGATGTATTTTCCAGGATAAGGAGAAGGGTTATTTTCCATTGCATCTTCTGTCGCGTTCCGTGTAGGAAACGATATCCCTTGATCATTATCAGAATCAACATCAAGATCAACATATCCAGTCGAACTACCTCCTGATTCAATCATTTTAGGTATTTCTTCAACTTGATTTACTAACACATTCTTAGAGAGACCGGGGGAAATCTGAGTTAACGACCCGGCATTTCCAATGTTTTTTTGTAAATATTTTGCTTTTATCGATTCAACAAGCTTCTCATTTGATACCACATTTGAGGTATCCACAGGAGTATTTTCTTTCATCACGTCATTTTGAGGAATAAGAGGAACAGCGATTTCTTTATCTTGAGAATGAGTATCCTGTTTTTCATTGTTCTCTGCAGATTTTTCAGAGAGATAATTACACGCGTTTACAATCACAGTCTGCGGTATTGTTGTTACCAGAAGAATAGCGATCGCAAACAGACAACCGATCATTGTTTTACTTCTTTTTGATATGGCATTCATCATCATTCACTCCGTATCTTATTTTTTGTTGTTTGAGCACCATCCAAACAAATATTTATCTTGTTCAATCTTGTTCCTCATTTTTCCCCCTGTTTCATATATGTTTTATTTCCGTCTTGACAGCCTTGCCCCCTTCATTGCGTGCGTGGCAATTTCATGCGCGTGTATATATTTATCACTGCTGCTATATAAATATGTCGAAATTTTAAGAGAAATACTTATAAAGCAGAAAAAAACACAAAGATCCCCCGTCATTCAAAATAAGATATTATTACTGATCCATTCTATAGTTACATAGAGGAAAAAAAAGAGTTCTCAAACCTGAGATAATATTTTTACCTGTAAACAACTAATCAACACACCAATGTAATTCTTTTTACGTGTAAAAAAAATTTACAAAAACAAACCGGTGAGAACACGTTCTCGAAAATTAGAGGTATATCAATGTCTAAAGTATCGCTGCCCGGAAAAAACCATCGAAATCCCATGTTCGTTTGCTGCCCGGATTACTTCTTCATCGCGGATGCTTCCGCCGGGTTGAATGATTGCTTTTACTCCTGCTTGTGCTGCGACATCAATTCCATCTCGGAACGGAAAAAACGCATCGCTTGCCATGATCGATCCTTTGATGTTGTCTTTTCCTTTGTGGGTTGCAATCCATGCTGCATCAACCCTTGATGTTTGTCCGCCACCGATGGCAACAGTCTGTGTTCCTTTCACAAAAAGCACTGAGTTTGATTTCACGTGTTTTACACAGCACACTGCAAACTCCATCGAAGAAAGATCTTCGGGGGATGGTTTTTTTGTGGTAACAACCTTCCAGTTTTCTTTAGGTGAAAACCATACGTCTCGTTCTTGAATAAGAAAACCGCCGACCACACTGCGGATGTCAAGACCTTTGCATTCAATGTTCTTGCCAAGGCCTGTGCATTCAAGCAGTCTGAGGTTTTTCTTTTTCCCGAATACAGAGAGAGCATCTTTACTAAAGTTAGGCGCAATAATCACTTCGAGAAAATAAGGAGCAAGTTCCTCAGCAATATCCTTATCTACTTCTCGGTTAAATGCGACGATACCGCCAAACGGAGAAAGGACATCAGTGGCATAGGCATCCTTCCATGCCTGCAGCATTGTTTTTGCACTTGCAATCCCACACGGTGTCGCATGTTTAATGATCACACATGTTGGTTCAGAAAACTCTTTTATACATTCAATCGCACAGTTTCCATCAAGGATGTTGTTAAATGATAGTTCCTTTCCCTGAAGCTGTTTTGAAGTAGTTATACATGGTTCCGTAACCTCTGGGAGCATCCGGTAGAATGCGCCTTTCTGATGAGGGTTTTCCCCGTAGCGCATCTCCTGGATTTTCCGCATGGTAAACGACGGGTTCTCTGGTAATATTTCCGTGGTCCATTTGCTGCGAAGATACTGGGAAATAATGCTGTCGTACTGCGCAGTATGTGTATATGCTTCAAGAGCTAATCTTCTACGTTGTTCTTCAGTAAATCCTTTCTTTGATGTAATGCCGTCGATAATCTCAGGGTACTGCTGCGGATTGGTAACAACGATGACATCCTGATGGTTTTTTGCTGCCGCACGTATCAGAGTCGGCCCGCCGATATCAATATTCTCAATGGTTTCTTCGATTTTAACATCTGGTTTTTTAATGGTCTGCTCAAAAGGATACAGATTACACACCACGATATCAACAGGTTGTATCCTGTGTTTTTGTAATGTAGCCATATGGTCTTTTTTCTTTCGCTCTGCAAGAATCCCTGCATGAACAATTGGATGAAGGGTTTTCACCCGGCCGTCAAGCATCTCAGGAAAACCAGTTACTTCAGAGATTTCTCGAAATGATATCCCTGCTTTTTGTAGAACAGATGCAGTGCCGCCTGTGGAGATAATCTCAATACCTTCTTCAGAAAACACGGTTGCTAATTCAACAAGGCCTGTCTTATCAGAAACACTGATTAGCGCACGTTTCAATTCCATTACTCTTACCCAACGAACATAAATACCGGGCTCATAAACGTTTGGGTTTCGAAGGTTTTTTCTTCTTTTCCACTGCTTCTTTCAAACTCAGGACACCTTTTAATACATCCTCTGCGGTTTTCTCAGATATTGTAAATATTCCATCGGTGAACTGCCTGCTGTGTCGCTGGATGTCTTTAATCGCACCTCTTGTAGGTTTAAGCGGGAGTTTCATCTGAACCTTCCCTCCGGAACGTAGAGCGATTGCTGCTGCTGCCTCGCTGTCTTTTTCACATCGACTTATTTGTTTGGATGGTGTTGTTTTTGTTTCGTCGACGATCTCGATTGGTATATGAAGCGGAATAAGGGAGTTGATGATCCGGTTTCTGATAATAAGTGCACCGTGTCCAATTCGAATTATGGTTTCTGTCGAGGGGTATTCTCGCAGGTATCGTTTGATTAAGGAAACAACTTTTTCTGGTGATTCAACTTGGGTTTTATGTAAAAGAACATCATCTCCGACTATTGCAACCCCTGGGAATTCACCTGGGTCAATTCCAATAAAAACCTTTGCGTACATCTCTTTGCCTAGTAGAAGACGGAGGGCGACATCCACCGCATGATCCAATGAGTCGTATGCATCTGCAGCCACCGCTTCTTTATGTTTTATATCATGAAACTCAGCATGTGCAGTGAGAACGACTCCTATTCGCTGAGGGATATCTTTTGGTGAAGACAATGAAACATACGCAATTTTTCGTCTTTTTAGCACTTTTAACAGATCATGGTATAATGAGAAATCCTTGGTATAAACCCCGAGTGTTTTCATCTCAGTAAAATATCATCAAGTGGGAATATATACGTTTGCCTCCCCCAGTAAAAACAATGTTTTTACCCAAACCAGAAAGAAGGCAGACGACTTACAATCAGAATCGTAATCACAATCGCAACAATAAATAGTAGTCCCCAGACTATCTCATTCCATGAAAGAACCTTTGCTCCATCAAGTTGACCAACAGGGATGAGATTAAATGTCGCAAGCAGAGCATTTACAAAACACACAAATCCAACAAGCTTCCCAGCAAATCCAGCATTTGCAAACACAAAAAGATACAAGGGAAGAGCAATCCCTGCAATAACAATATTTGCTAAAGCCCCTGCAACCGCAATCCGCCCCATTTCAAACCTGCGTATCTCCCCACGGAACATCACAGCTCCTGGTGCAGCAAACACAATACCTGTTGACACCGCAAGGAGAATAGACAACACAAGTCCACTAAGAGACATTCGAAACTCAGACCAGAGTCCATATCTCTGTGCCATAAATTTATGAGAAAGCTCATGCACGAGAAACGCGGTACACAATGCAAGAAACGAAAGAGGAAGCGCTGGCAACAATCGCTCCGGGGAGATGCCTAAAAGAAGGCTGCTCTGCGAAAGAGGAAACGCAAACGCAACGGTGAGGACCACCATTGCGATTACGATATGGCTGATTTCCATTCTGCTGAACTGCCCTGGTTTACCTAGTTCAAGGGTTCCCTTCGGAAAATACATGTATTCTCTAGGTGGTATGTCGTGAAGTGATTGACGGATTTTGTTCTGTTCAGCCACGTCACATCTTATAAAAAAAGGGCTTATGAATGTTTTGTGCACCTTTTTATTTATCCAACCCCAAGGCTTAGAATCCAGGGAAGCGCAATAAAATACACGCCTGTCGCTACGATACTCCCTAAATTTGCTAAGGCGACAACCATGAGAAGACGGACGACTTTGTTTCTGAAAAAATCCTTAATACTTTCAATTTTACTTAAGTCTTGGAAGTCCTTAACGACCGGAGTTCTAAACTTTGCTTCAACAAGACCAGCAAACCAACCTGGTGCAAAAAACGGTTCAAGTGAAGTAAATGGCGCAGAGACAAATGCAGTTAACCATGAAAGGGGGTGTCCTCGTGCAATAATAGTACCAAGTGCAGATAGACTCCCATGGATGATGAACCACCAGAAAAACATATTAGCTACTTGATTCCATCCACCAGATCCATTAGTATAAAGAACCCAGGCAAT
>CAIYYQ010000403.1 GCA_903930505.1 Methanobacteriota archaeon | reverse complement strand
CACATGGATGAAATGGGGCATCTGGTGTTCCCGTTTGAAAGCATTCAATCTGTAAAAGATGTTATTATCGTCGGAAAATAGTTTTTTTCTGACGGTTTTTTCTTTTAATTTTTATTAGCTTTTTTGTTATGTGTGTTGTCAATATCATTGCTTTATTTTTTGAGGAACTTGTTTCCAGCCCCCACCCCTTCATTTCTGATGGAACTCATAAAAAGTGCCTCTGTATAATTTGTGAACAAAAACAGTGACGTAGTATAATCATTTCAGTATGAATTTTGGTTTATTTAAATGTTCTGATTTTTAAAAATATATTTTTAAAAAAATTTTAAAATGAAATAGGCAAAAGCCCTTCCGTTCCATAGGAAATGCTCCCCCCTGTCTCAGTCGTCTCCAACAGATAGGACTCCCCAAAAAAACGCAGGGAAAATGCAGCATTAATTACATAAAAGTTATTATACTCGAATCACTTACTTTCTGATTTATATGGGGGAGTGTTACAACGATAAAAGAGAGAATCGGTGAAGATTTATTCGGTACACTTTTGAAATCAGATGGAATCTTTACCAACCGAGAAGTCATGCGGCCGACGTACATGCCAGAAATCCTTCCTCACAGAGAAAAAGAAATCAAGGATCTTGCATCAGTTCTTGTTCCCGCGTTACGCGGTGAAACACCATCCAATGTTTTCATTTACGGAAAAACTGGTACCGGCAAAACAGCTGTTGCAAAATTTGTTGGAAAAGAACTAATAAAAAAGGGTAAAGAAAAAGGAAAGCACGTAAATTTTATTTACATGAACTGTGAAATTGTTGATACCCAATATCGATTGTTGCAAAACATTGCAAACCATTTTATCGAAGAGTGGAACGATCACGTTCCGTTCACTGGTTGGCCAACCGATGAGGTCTATGCAAAAGTTCGTTCGATGATGGATAAAGATGAAGGTGTTACTGTTATTGTTTTGGATGAAGTTGACAAGCTCAAAGGAGATGAGGCGTTGTATACTCTCTCTCGTATCAACAGCGATCTTGCTAAATCAAAAGTATCTGTTATTGGAATTTCAAATGATTTAAAATTCACTGAGTTTTTAGACCCCAGGGTGAAATCAAGTCTTGGGGAGGAAAATATGATTTTTTATCCCTATGATGCTGGTCAACTTCAGGATATTCTTGAACATCGGGTGAAGATGGCTTTAAAATCTCAGGCAATTGATGATGATGTGATTCCTTTGTGTTCTGCACTTGCTGCCCAGGAACATGGGGATGCACGGCGGGCGTTGGATCTTTTACGAGTTTCTGCGGAGATCGCGGAGCGTAGCAACGCAAAGAGAATAACAAACAGAGACGTGCGAGTGGCACAACATAAGATAGAAATCGATCACATTACAGAAGTTGTTCGCACTTTACCAAATCAGTCAAAACTTATTTTGTTTTCTGTTCTTCTTATTAACAAACAGAACAAAAAAGAAGGCGCAAATCAGATGATGACAACGGGTGAAGTGTTTGAAACCTACAGGGATTTATGTAAAAAAGCGCGGTATGATTGTTTAACACAGCGAAGGATTACTGATCTAGTTTCCGAGCTAGATATGCTTGGGATTATTACTGCTCGTGTGATCTCTAAAGGAAGATATGGACGGACCCGGGAGATCCAGGTGCCTGTTTCCACGAAAGATTTGTTGGTTGTTCTTCAAGAAGATGATATGTTTAAAGATTTGGCGAACTATAAGACGAAAAGTCAAACACGATTAACCGTATAAGGAAATAATTTCAACATCTTTGTTCTTCTTTTTGCAAAGCACAGCATTCCTACTAATTCAATCTTGATCAGCTAAAGGCATTAGTTTGAATCCATTGACAATCCAATGCTTTGTCTGTGTAACATCATAGTTTGCATTTTTACAGGAGACGTGCACGGTTATTTCTACTTCACCATACCCAAAGGGAAATATCATTTTTATCTTTGGAAAATTTAAAGGAGCGATAAATAACGTATCTCTTATGCGTAAGAGTGGTATGATCCCTCGGTGATGACCACCAATACTCTTTGCATCTCCAACTCCTTTCATTTCGATATCATACGAGATAAAAAAAGCAGGGTTTTTTCCATAGTTCCAAATCACTACACCCCAGCCAATTGCTTGAGGTCCGACCAAAAAATCCAGGTGAGGGCCATCTTTTTCATTAGATAGTATAGGCTCATAGTTAGTTGACATTGCATTTAATGAAAACGATGGAAGCGCTATGAGAACGCATGCAACAATACCTATCAGAGACTTTTTCATTATAAACCCCATATTATATTAATATGTATAATTGTATATAAAACATACTATTCCTAGTTATATCTTTTTGTGTGTAATGAGCAACAGAAGAAAAACACAGTTAAAGCAGGGGCAAATCACCGGTTATTTGGTCAATTAAGTTATCCGGTGCAGGACCTAGACCAAGAACGGTTTTTGTCCCTGCCGGTATTTCCGTGTGACCTGCATCAATTATGAGATTTGCTGCGATGCCGAGTTTTTCTGCTTTTTCTTTTAAAAGGTAGAAATCTTCTTCACAGTCAACTTTTACCACAGCTTTTTTCCCACCTTCATTATGCCATTTTGCAAACCAGTCTGGGTTATTTTTCTTTGTTGATAATGCACAGTCAACAGCGGCATGGGCAACCTGTGCAGCGAGTTTTCCGGCTGAAAGTTTAAGGTCTTTTCTGGTAACAATAACCATCTTATAATCAAACGATATTGTTTTT
>CAIYYQ010000402.1 GCA_903930505.1 Methanobacteriota archaeon | reverse complement strand
TTGTGCGAGTTGTTCTTTGGTTGTCCCATATTCGTACATGTGTCTAGTTGCGATCATTGCATAGATGCCAGGAAATGTTGCACCAAAGAATGCTTCCCATTCCTGATCAGATGCTGTTGCGAGGATCTCTGTTGCTTCAGAACCTCCAACGTCATTCATCTTTTCAATTCCACCAACAACCACGATATCATTTATACCGGAGGCTATAGAGAGGTATCCTTCGCGAACTGCAAGACCTCCAGACGCACAAGCTCCTTCGACACGGGTTGCTGGGATATGAAGCTGTGAAAACCCAGAGACATCAGCGACAAGTGCGCCAATATGCTCCTGATCGACGAATCGCCCGGAGCTCATAGAGCCGACATACAGGGCGTCGATATCTTTTCCTTCGATTTTCGCATCAAGAATTGCTTTTGACCCTGCTTCTGCGATGAGTTGCCTGAATGATTTATCCCACAGTTCGCCAAATTTCGTTAATCCTACTCCAATAACCGCAACATCTCTCATGTCTTCTCACTCCCAAAATAACAAGTTTGTCATTTTTGCATAAGTCCCATAATCGACGTATTCTTTGTCAGCAACCAATTGTGCGATAGATGGTGCTTTCTGTCTTGCAAGTCGAGTAATATTGTTAGTGACCGTCATGTCAAACCCGTCGCTTCCAGCACCTGACCCGTAACTAGTCATGAAGATCCGGTCACCTGGTTTCGCGACATCTAACACCGATGCAAGACCAATCATCGATGCACCAGAATATGTGTTGCCGATGTACGGCACTAAAAGTCCTTGTTTTACTTGATCCATAGAAAATCCAAGTTTCTTTGCGACATTCACTGGGAATTTCCCGTTTGGTTGATGGAAAATCGCATAGGTGTAATCCTGTGGTTTGGTTCCTGCTTTTGCCATGAGATTTGTTGCGCAGTTCGTGATATGTTTAAAGTAGGCAGGTTCTCCGGTGAATCGTCCCCCATGGGATGGATATTTCATTTCTGCTCGTCGCCAGAAGTCAGGGGTATCAGTCGTGTAGGAAAGGGTATGGTTTATGGTAGCAATGACATTGGTTCTTCCTATGATGAATGCAGCACCACCAGCGGATGCAGAATATTCGAGTGCGTCCCCGGGTGCCGCCTGTGATGTATCTGCTCCGATAGCGACCCCGTAGTCGATCATGCCTGCTTTGACAAATCCAAGACAGGTCTGTATAGCAGCGGTTCCTGCTTTGCATGCGAACTCGTAATCAGCAACCATCAGGTCTGGTGTTGCACCAATTGCTTCTCCAACAATGGTTCCTGTTGGTTTGACTGCATACGGGTGTGATTCACTCCCGACGTAGATAGCACCGATTTCCGTAGGACTCAGTGTGCAGCGTTTGAGTGCCGCACGTATCGCCTCAACACTAATAGTTGCAGTATCCTGATCAACTGAGGGTACTGATTTTTCAAAAATCCCTAATCCTCGGCTGATGGCTTGTCCGTCTTTCCCCCAGACTGCTGCGATTACTTCTGCTTTAATGCGGTAGCGAGGTATATGCGCTCCATAACTAACAACCCCTATTTGCTCCATGATGAACCCAACAACAGGCAAAACCAAAAGACTACTTAAAAGTGCCGATTGATGTTCGACGATTGCTGTAATAAAAAATAGCTAACCTGAGAGTGTGATTTTCTTTCCGCCTTTCAATGCTTCGACTGATTTTTCCACTACTTTCTCAAGTTTGTCATTATCCATCAATTCTTTCTGTGCCTTCAGGTTCTGGTTGCGGAGGATTTCTCTGCTTTCCCGAAATTGTTGCATCCGTTCTTTTTTCACAGAGACAATTTTCGATCGCATCTCCAAGGCTTTTACATGGTTATCCTGTGCTTCTTCCCGTATTTCAATATATTTCTTATGTTTCTTGT
>CAIYYQ010000401.1 GCA_903930505.1 Methanobacteriota archaeon | reverse complement strand
GTCATCTGCAGAACCCACCAAAGATAACAATCAAACTCACCCGTCATTAAGTCAGTATCTTTATGTATTTCTTTTCTATTGCCAAGTAAGGAACAACATGACCGTAACGTTAGTGCTTGGGACGCAATGGGGTGATGAAGGGAAAGGAAAAGTTGTTGATTACTACGCAAAAGACGCTGAGTATGTCGTACGATTCCAAGGCGGCAACAACGCGGGTCATACCATCAAAGTCGGAGAGGAAGTCTACAAACTCCATGTGGTGCCCTCTGGGGTTATCCAAGGAAAAACCGGGATCATCGGCAACGGCGTCGTCATCGACCCGGAGATTCTGATTCAGGAAATTAATGAACTTACCGAGCGGGGATGTAAACCAAAACTGCTGATCAGCGACCGGGCGAACATCATCATGCCATACCATAAGATACTCGATGGCGCCGAGGAGCAATACCTTGGTGATAAGAAAATCGGAACAACCAAACGAGGCATCGGACCCTGCTATAGCGACAAGGTGGCACGAAACGGCATCAGAGCAATTGATCTGACCAATGAAGACACGTTACACAAATTACTTACACGGATTCTTCCCATTAAACAAAAATTGATCGATATCTATGGAATCAAAACAACACTGGATGAAAAAGAAATTCTACAGACCTACAGCGCATATGGAACACGCCTGCAAGAGTACATCACCACGACTCATCTTGAGCTGCATAAAGCAATTCTGAAAAAGAAAAACATCCTTTTGGAAGGTGCGCAGGGGACCATGCTTGATGTCGAGTTCGGTACCTACCCCTACACAACATCATCCCATGTCATAGCAGGTGGATCATGCATTGGTGCAGGCATCGGACCACGATCCATTGATGAGATTATCGGTATTGTCAAAGCCTATACCACCCGGGTCGGTGAAGGACCGTTCCCAACAGAGTTACTTGATAAAACCGGGCAGCATCTTCAAAAAGTAGGCCATGAGTTTGGCACGACCACCAGCAGGCCACGTCGATGCGGCTGGTTTGACCTCGTCGTCGTGAACCATTCCTGTATCCTTTCTGGGATCACGAAACTCGCAATCACCAAACTGGATGTCTTAAATGGATTACCTGAAATTAAGGTTTGTACCTATTACATGCTCAAAGGAAAGAAGATTGAGTATTTCCCTGCGAACATCGAGGACGTCGCAGCATGTACACCAGTCTATAAAACATTCAAAGGCTGGGAGACATTCGACTCAACGATAAAAAAATTCTCTGATCTCCCCAAAGCAGCACAAACATACCTCAGGTTTATAGAAAAAGAAACAACAGTACCCATCGGGCTTGTCTCTATCGGCCCAGGTCGAACAGAAACCATCGAAGTCTAAACAAGCTGACGGACCGCATGAGCAGTCTGAACCCACCGCAGATACGAGTTACACGCAGCACGCAAGGAACTGACATCCTCAGATTCGATGGTCATCGCCAATTTTTTTTTCTCAATTGAAAACGTCACATTTGACTTTGGGATCTTATGAGAAATCTCCGGGGACAACGATTGCACAATTAGACTTGCATCTTGAAAAGAAGGAAAATGAAAGACGAATGATGCACGGTTCGTCATACGCCTTTGATGCGTTTGGCTACCGTCGGCCGCTCTTTGTAGAACACCTTGCTACCGCAATACGGACATTGCATCCCGATGTTCTTCACATCGAACTGCACTGCTTTCTTACACAAACCACATTTATACCGGGTCACTTAGATTCCTCCTCAACAGGGGACTCAACAGGGAGCCCTTTGAGGATTCGTTCCGCGGCCACACCTGAAGGTGTCGTTGGCATATATGCGCCACCAGCAAAGATATTGCCGCATTTCTTGCATTCCCAAATACTGGTACTGGTGCGTTGCACCGCTTTCTGACCACACTTTGGACATGCATGACGGAGCTTCTGCTGGCTTTCAACTTCTCGGACCATGGTTCGTGATTTTACACCGTATCGTTCTGCAAAGCGACCGGATGTGCCAACTTTCTTCGTTCGTTTAGACATAATTATTTCCCTATACTATGGTATAATTTCTTCCGTATTTCTTGCCCGTTATCAAGAGCTCCTTTTATAACTTTTTGTATCTCCTCCTTAGAGAAACTCCCGGACAACCCTTTTTGCATCGCTCGAATGTCTCCTTTATGGTCTGTGGCAACCGTTAATCGTACATCTGCGATGACTTCTTCATCGAAACACGGGTCAAACATTATACAATCGTTAATTTTCACGGCAGTGCAAGAGATAGGAGGCTCAGTCATTG
>CAIYYQ010000400.1 GCA_903930505.1 Methanobacteriota archaeon | reverse complement strand
TTGGTTATATCAGACACATAGATGATTCCTTTTTTACGAAGGATTAAATGTTTTTCTTTTTTCTTTTCCATCGCAGTTAATCTTATTTGTACCAACATTGATTCCTGAAAAGAAACCAATGGATGAACAACACATCATACAAGGACTTGTTTTCCTTCTCAAAAAAGCACAGACAGAACTTCCATCAGACGTTGTCACTGCTTTAGAACAAGCATACAAAAAGGAAACGGGAATAGCAAAAATACAGCTTGAAACAATACTCAAAAACATTGCTCTTGCAAAAAAAATCAAACACCCTCTCTGTCAAGATACGGGTATGCACAGTTTTTTCATCACAATTGGATATGAATCACCTTACATTAAACACCTAAAAAAACTTATAACAAAAGCAATAAAAACCGCTACAAAAGAAATCCCCTTGCGACCAAACACCGTCGACCCAATCACCGGAAAAAACCACAACGACAACCTCGGCGATCACGCACCTTTAATCATCTGGGATTTTACAAACGGATCTGATGTCAAAATCACGGTGCTTCCGAAAGGAAACGGCAGCGAAAACATGAGTGCACTTGCAATGCTTAACCCAAGTGAAGGCATCACCGGCGCCACGGATTTCATCGTCGAAACCATCAAAAAAGCCGGGGGAAATCCCTGCCCGCCCACCATTATCGGTGTAGGAATTGGTGGCACCGCAGACTCAGTCATGACTCTAGGAAAACATGCGCTACTTCGACCTGTTGGTGTTAGAAATTCAAACCAAAAAATCGCATCCCTTGAAAAACAACTCATCACCAGACTCAACAAACTAGGGATCGGCCCTATGGGTCTTGGGGGAAAAACAACGGTACTTGATGTCCATATTGAAACTGCGTATCGACATCCAGCAAGTTTTCCTATCGGTGTCGTAGTACAATGTTGGGCGAATCGACGTGCCCAGATGATTCTCCATTCAGATGGTAGTTGGGAAGTGAGATAACCATGGAATACCATGTCAATCTCCCTCTTTCACCTGATGATGTGAGACACTTTAGAGTTGGTGACATTCTTTTTGTTACTGGTACTTTTTTCACTGCACGTGATAAGGCACATAAAAAACTTGTTGAAATCAAAAAAATACCGTTTGATCCAAGTGCAATGGCATTATATCATAGTGGCCCTCTCATGAAAAAAACAAAAAACAGATGGCAGGTTGTTTCTGCAGGGCCGACAACAAGCAGTCGTATGGAACGATTTGAAAACGATGTGATTAAAAAATATGGTATCACTTTGATTATCGGCAAGGCTGGCATGGGAGAAAAAACCAAGAAAGCATTGAAAAAATACGGCGCGGTGTACACATCATTTCCTGGAGGCGCGGGGTTAGTTGCTGCAAAGGCAATTGTCAAGGTTCCTGCGGTATACTGGCTTAGAGAGTTAGGGATGCCCGAAGCAGTTTGGATTCTCCAAGTCAAGGAGTTCGGACCTCTTGTTGTTGCAATGGATTCACAAGGAAACACTCTCTATTATCGATAAAAAACTGGTTTCTCACTCTTTATCTGATGTTTAAATACAGAACTGTCTTTTTAAGAAAGAAAAACCCTCTTTTAAGAGATACCTTTAAATGCAAATAAACCTATTATATTAATAAAGGGGATAAATAAAAATGAGAATATTCTTTCCCATTATTTGCGTTACCGTCATGGTACTGAGTACCGTTGGAATGAGTGTACCAAGCACCACTTTTTCATCAAATGAACAAGCCGAAAACATTTCTATTTCTATTCCTACTATTTCCGAATCAAAGACAAGTACTTCTGTTACTATTCCTGAGGCAGCAACCTATTTAAATAATCCTGGACAACCTATCCTCCCTGTTGTCATTAAAAAATATACATTCCCTCAGGGGACCATTATCAATCAGGTAAACTGTGTACCAAAAACGTTCTTTGAAAAAAACATAATAAAACCTTTGTCTTTTGCACAAAAACCACTTTCATATCTTTCCGGGGTAAACATCGAACCTACTAAAAAAGATGACATGGTATATTTATCAGATTCACTGTATCCAAGTACGTTTTTCAATTACCAAATCGGTGTCGGTTTTAATGGCAATGAACATGTCACCTATCTTACCATTTTCTTCTACCCGGTTCGATACGTACCAGCAAAAAACCTTCTTACGTATACCACGGAGGTAGGCATCACCATTAATTATCAGGAGCCTTCATCGCAAAAAACACTTGCAAATGATTATGATTTGGTGATCATTGCACCCCGCGAATTCCAAAAACCTCTAGAGCGACTTGTCACTCATAAAGATCAGATGGGAATCAAAACGAAACTTATCACTACCCAGGAGATTTATCGAACCTATGAGGGGCGAGATCAACCTGAGAAAATAAAATACTTCATAAAATACGCGGTTGAAGAATGGGGGGTAAAATACGTTCTTCTTGTTGGCGGGATGAAAGGACAACGACTCTGGTCCTGGTATGTCCCAGTTCGTTACTCAAACCTTGATGATGCCTCTAATTTTGAAACCAAATACATCAGTGATCTGTACTACGCAGATTTATACAAATATAACCATACTACAGGATATGCATTTGACGATTGGGATTCCAACGGCAACGGTATATTTGCTGAGTGGAACAACCAAAGCAAAGATGTTCTTGACATGTACCCTGATGTTTCTATCGGCAGGCTCCCGTGCCAGTACCGTTGGGAAGTGAGTCGAATCGTCGACCGGATTATCACCTACGAGACAACCACTTATGGAAAACCATGGTTTAACAAGATGGCTGGTGTCGGTGGTGACTCTTTTGATGATGCAAATTCCACGGATTATTTAGAGGGTCAGGAGGAGTCAGGTCAAGCACTTAGTTTTATGCCTGGTTTTGATTGTACACGTCTGTGGGCTGAAGGAGGCAATGTTACACTTACTACTGCAAACATTATTTCAACACTTTCTGAAGGGCAAGGATTTGTGTACTTCACAGGGCATGGCAACCCTGGTCTCTGGGGGACCCATCCACACGATAATTTTACCACCTGGATTAATTTTGATTTGAAAAGCATGAAGAAACTCACAAACGAAGAAAAACTCCCTGTCGTTGTTGTCGGTGGTTGTCATAACTGTCAGTTTGATGTCAGTCTTCTTCGATTTCTTACAGAAGGGAGAACGGCAGTTTATCGTGGGGAAAATGTGCAGAAATGCTGGGGATGGACTTATGCTAGCCTTTCCACTGGTGGATCGATTGCGACGATTGGAAACACAGGTCTTGGGTATGGAACTACGGGTGATGGTCCTGTAATTCCAGATGAAATATCCGGAGGCATTCCTGATGGGATCCCAGACTGTATTCAGTATCTCGGTGGATGGATTGAACCGCATTTCTTCTGGGTGTACCATAATCTAAGCAAGGACATTCTTGGAGAGGTACATACACAAACTCTCATTGATTATCTGAATCAATTCCCAATTAACTGGTCGATGAACTGGGAGGATCACGAGCAATATGCAACTCTTGTGGACTGTAAAACCGTTCAGCAGTGGGTTCTTCTTGGCGATTCAAGCCTAAAGATCGGCGGATACCCAGAGTAACATAGCAAACATTTATATAATTATAAGAATAATTTAATGTCAAGGCATTCCTATGAATACGACGCTACGAACAATCGTGATTACCGGTATTCTTTTCTGTTCGCTTTTCGCTATAGTTCCAGTGAACGGTATGCCAAGTCAACATCCTTGTACAACACCGTCACCATCGATCATCCAGATGATAAATCAGGTGAATGAATCCCTTCTTTTCTCATATCTTAACAATCTCACTGCTTTTGGGCCACGGTACACAGGATCAGAGAACTGTACGAAAGCATCTCAATATATTTACGATGAATTCAAAGCAATAGGACTCTCTGTTGAATTTCATGACTGGAAATTTGATACATACACCTCAAGAAATGTCGTTGCCACATTACCAGGAACTAATCATTCAAGTAATGCGACGTTTCTCATCAGCGGACATTACGATACGGTTCTTCCATCTCCAGGTGCGGATGATGATGGATCTGGGGCCGCGGCAGTGCTTGCCATCGCAAACATCATGAGCAAGTACACCTTCAATTACACGATTCGTTTCATTGCGTTTTCCGGTGAGGAAGTCGGATCGTATGGTAGTTTTTCGTACGCCCGAGATGCCTATCGATCTGGAGACAACATCATTGCATCCTTTGACGTCGACATGATTGGTTACGCAAACACAACAGAAGGAGGATCATTTGTCAGATTCTCCTACCCGGAACGTTCCCAATGGGTCTCTGAAACTTCAATAACAATCAGCAATACATATCATGCGTTTACAAACTTCAGTATAGAAGCCCTACCAAACTACATCGGATCCGATCATCAAGCATTTATAGATTACGGATACGATGCCGTCTGGATCGCGCACCCTGATGGATACCCTTGGGGTCATTCGCAAAATGATACGATTGAACATATCAACTGGACGTATTATGTGAAAGCCACTAAACTTCTTATCGCAGTTCTTGGAGAGTTTGCCAGTACACCGATTACACTACAGGTGATTATCACTGCACCAATGGAAGGATATTTTTATCTTTCAGACAAACCCCTTTTCCATCTCGACCTAGGAAAAGCCTGGTATAAAGGACTTCGAGGCACCACAGTTCTTTTTGGAAAAACCACTGCTCGCGTAAATGTGGTCTCAGATAATCAGATCAAATACGTAATTTTCTGTATTGATGGGAACTTCCAGTTTACCTGGCCTTCGTCACCACCATATGAATGCCCCCTGGAAGGGATTCACTATCCTTTTATCGGGAAACATACGCTGAAAGTCTACGCGTATACAACCACAGGAGAAATCGCTACCGATGAGATGGATATACATATCTACCAGCTGTCAAGTATCTTTCAGAAAAAACGAGGCTGATACACACCGTAGACTCTGTTAGGTTAATTTTTTTCTGTTGAGTGAAGCGGACTTGTACAGGAGACTGGTCAATGGAGGCTTCATCTGCCTACGGTATCTCCAATTATTTACAAATCATAGAAGTCAAATGTTACATCAAATACTTCATAAAGAAATTCAATATTCAAGATAAAGTACTTTATTTTTTATATCACAGACTAATTTTAAACCGTATTTTTCCAAAATGTCTCTACCGAGAAGACTTGGACAATCTGCACTTGTTTCCATAACATATATCATTGTTGGACCAAACTTAGCTAATTTTTTATCCGATGAAATTGCACGAAGTTCAGCATTATTTATCTCCCATCTCCTTGCTTTGTCTTTTAATCCACTAATACTACCTACAGGTCTTCCTAAAGTATTAAAAGATAAACCCATTGCATAGCAATCTTTTGTTGTAATTCCTGTTACATCTGCTCCTGTGTCGACTAAAAAATTAATTTGTTTCCATATCTTTGGTTGGTTTGATTTGACGCTAAATAAAATAAAAGGGTAATTGCCTTTAAAATATCCATTAATGCGCACTGATATTCCGTCCCGAATTTACACGACTAGGATATATTTGTCATCGGGTATGAAATCGATTAGGAAATCACCAGGGTTGCCAAATCTTTCCTTCAGAGTTTTAATGAGTGTCTCGAGTGAACTAGCGGTTACGACTACGCTCTGATTTTGAATTGCAACAAATTTTTTTGGATATTTTTTCTTGAGATCTGGGAAGTTTTTACTTAGCCATTCGAGATTTTTATTCCCTGCTTTTAGTTCTTCGAGAACTGTTTCTTCATTCATGTGTTCTTCACCCATTATTATATAGTTTAATATTTATAATCTTTTCCTTATTTAATTATATATGAGAATATGTACACTAACACCAGTAAAATCATTGTTTTCTCTCACGTCGTCACTCCACTACACACACCTACAAGAATAGTCTCTATAAAAATTTTTTCTCAAAGTTCATCTCATCCTGTTGAGTGAAACGGACCTGGCGGAAGTAAGACAGTCTTCTCCAGCATCTCCTCTACATTATCGATCTCAACTTTCTTTATATAATAAATCAAGGTATCTCTTTGATTTTTCATATAAAATATCCCAATACTTGTAAAGTTTTCGCAAATGGATGCATACCGAAACATATATATGTCTTTAAATAGTTTCACCGAACGGTGAAACAGCCTTGCTAAACGAAATTGAAATACATCAACGACTGCAAAAAAAATTAAAATTCTTACTAGAACCGCTCGAGATTGTAAAAATAACACAAGAACAAGACGTACAAAAAAAATTTAAAGCAGATGTTGTAGTAAAAACTAAATACAAAAACAAAGAAAAAAACCTTGTTATAGAAATTAAATCAATGGGAGAACCAAGAATTATCGAACAAGCAATAAGCCAATTAAAATTATTAACAAACAACATAGATAACAGTTACCCGATTGTCGCATCATCTTTCCTTAGTGAAAAATCACGAGAAATCTGTAAGCAATTAAACGTTGGATACATCGATCTTTTAGGAAATATATACATTGACCTTCCTTATCTCCACATTGATAAACAAAGCAAAGAGACAATACCAACTGAAAAGAAAAAACAAAAACAACTTTTTTCACCTATTGCGACACGAATTATCAGAACCCTTCTTCTGGAACCAAATAATGAATGGACAATAAAATCACTCTCCGAAAAAACACAAGTAAGTTTAGGATATACTCATCGTGTTATTGAAAGACTCACAGATGATCTCTTTATTGAAAGAAATGAGAATTACAGATTAATGTTCAAAGATAAATCAAGACTATTGGATACATGGAGGGAATCATACTCATTTGAGAATAATTCCATTAAATCTTTCTATACTTTTGAAAAAAATAAAGATATTCTTTTTAAGAAAATAGACGAACAAGCAAATTCAATTGAATCACAATATGCTTTAACCCTTCATTCAGGAGCATCATTTGTAGCACCATTTGTACGCTATACCGATATCCATATGTATGTTGAATCTAAAATAGACCAATGGGTAAAAAAATTAGATCTCAGACCAGTTGAATCAGGAGCAAATATCTATCTTATATTACCATATGACAAAGGCGTATTTCAAGGACTACAGACAATAAATGGAAAGAAAATTGTTTCTAACATTCAACTATATTTAGATCTCTACAACTATCCAAAACGAGGAAGAGAGCAAGCAGATTTCCTCAGAGAACAAAAAATAAAATTCTGAAAAATGACGAGGACATAAAAAAAATGCAACGAAATGTTAATGATTACAAAGATGTAACTGTTGAAATATCAAAATCCGCCATGTTAGAACTCTGGAGAGGTTTACATCGATATAACAATGCAATGATCTTAATAGGGGGCTGGGCTCCATATTTCATCTTAGAACGATCTGGTGGAAAATCATATGAACATGATCATATCGGATCCATTGATATCGATATTGCATTAAACTCACAGTTTGTTTCTGAAAACGAATATGCTAATATTGAACAATTAGTTGAACATCTTGGTTATGTTCACAAAGTAGATAAAAATAAAGAACCCATCAAATATGTTTTTATAAAAAATATTACAAACAATGGTACTAACATTCCTATTGAGGTGGATTTTGTCGGTTCATATTATGGTAATCAAAGCCATCGCCACCAAAGAATCAGTGGGTTACTTGCAAGAAAATGCCATGGTGTAGACATCGTATTTAATAACTTCTTTGAAGAACAAATACACGGGCAATTTCCAAACGGGGGCAATACACAACAGATAATAAAAATAGCAAATTTAGTAGCATCTTTGACTATGAAAGGAATTGTATTGGGTGAGAGATACAAGGAGAAAGACGCCTACGACATCTATTATCTAGTGACGTATTACCAAAATGGACCTATTGATGTGGCAAATGAAATACATAATTACCGCTCCAATAACTTAGTTGTTGAAGCACTTACTACAACTAGGAATAATTTTCGGAGTAGAGATTCATCTGGTCCCGCATGGGTTGCAAATTTCCTAAATGAGATAGAAGGAGATGCGAGAGAAAGAAGACTTACGGATGTCTTTATGAATCTCAATGAATTTTTAGATAATACGGGGGATACAAATCAATAATTATATATTCAGTGGAAAATAGATTTTTTTATAATTATTCGATAACCTGAGATCAATTTCCTTCTTTTAAAGTGAAGCGGGCCGGGCGGGATTCGAACCCGCGATCTGCAGCTTAGGAAACTGCCGCCCAATCCAGGCTAGGCTACAGGCCCATCATTCTTTATGAAAGACAACATGGACCAGGGTTTCTTAAAAGTTAGCAGAGAATGTTATTCTAGTGGTTTGTATTGTGTTGTAAAATGGGCATGTGCGGGATCTGCATCGGTTTGTTTCTGTTGGAGTTCTTGCAATCGGATCACATTGACATCGATATGGTTTTCCTTAAGAAGCGCAACTATGCCTGGTATGTGGCCGTCTCCAACACAGGCAACGATGTTTGTATACTTCGTGTGAAGATGAAGAAGTCTTTGTGTCATGTAGGTGTTTCGTTCGTCGATGAGCGTTTTTTTTATTGTAGGAAACTGATTTCCGATTTCTTGAAGGTATGAGTCAAAGTCGTTTTGTACGGTTTTTAATTCGTGTTCCAGGCGTTTTTTGTTTATGAAGAATCCGCCGAATCCGCTGAGGAAGAGTTTGAGTTTTTCTCGCATCGGCATTGTTTTCCACATGGTGATGAAGACATGTTGGGTGTTCATATCGATGAATTCCAAGGGAAGTTGGTGGGTTTTTGCGTAGTCGATAGTCGTCATCATTTCGTCTCCTGGTTGAACGCCGTATTCGTTTGCCATGTTTTCTTGGAATCGTGCAAGAATTTTGTAGATTGCTGGGAGTTGTTTTGATGCGTTTTTGTATGCTTCCGGGTTTGTGCGTTTTATCATGATTCCTTGGTATCGTTGGATATCAAGTTCGACGCAGAGGCAGTCTGGTTGTTTTTCATCAAAAAGTGATAGGAGCATGGGTGAGAGATTGAAGACGTGTCCGGTTCCGATGAGAGTGATCATAAAGTATTTTTCCTTTTTTTATGTGGTGGCATATAATGTTGGGGTTTTTTTAATCTTGTTTTTTTCAATTTACCAGCAATTTTACGACAATAGTCGAATACACTATCGACAGCTATATATACTTTGGATTGTACTTCTATAATCATGTGTAACGTAATAGACGACTATCGAGAAGAGGACCTTTCCGATATTTGGTTAAAAATAGAGAGAAAAATACGAATGCTCTGCTAAATCTCTCTCTTTTTTTTCTTTTTATTTTTAATATCGATAATGATCAGACTTGTACGGTCCCTCAACTTTAACACCAAGATATTCTGCTTGTTCCTTTGTAAGCGCTGTGAGTTTCACTCCAAGCTTTTCAAGATGCAATCGCGCGACTTCTTCATC
>CAIYYQ010000399.1 GCA_903930505.1 Methanobacteriota archaeon | reverse complement strand
ACAAACATATCTTTCATTCATCGAAAAAGAAACAAAGGTTCCCATAGCACTAATCTCCACAGGACCAGGACGCACCGAAACAATAGAAGTTCACACACGATGAGCAACATCTATTGCTGTGTGAATCCAGCGCAGATACGAGTTACAAGCAGCACGAAGCGAACACACATCAGTTGATCCCACCGTAAGCGTCAGTGTTGCACCAGAACTTAAAAGATCAACACTTGTTTTTCCAATCGCATTATTCACTTCTGGAAAAAGAGAATGGGCAACAAGTTCTGCGTCATCAGCAGAATCAAACTGAAAAACAAACGTCGCCTGCTTATTCATAAAAACAACATGTTTGTGTTAATGCGTTTTCATTCGTTTCGCAACAGTTGGACGTTCTTTATAGAACACCTTACTTCCGCAGTATGGACATTGCATCCCGATGTTTTTCACATCGAATTGAACCGCTTTCTTACACAATCCACATTTATACCGCGTCATACCAATCACTCAGTCTCAACAGTCAACGAAGGAGCTGAAACTTCACCTTTCAATATTTTATCTATACCAGTTCCTGCCTCAGTCTGAGGGAAATAAGCTCCACCAGCAAACGTAGTTCCACATTTCCTGCACGTCCAGATACCAGTACTTGTCCGTTTCACTGCATGTTGACCACATCGTGGACAGACATGTTTTTGTTTCTGTACACTTTCAATTTCTCGAATACGCGTCCGTGATCGAACACCATATCTAGATTGGAATCGCCCCGCTGTACCAACTTTTTTTGTTCGTTTCGTCATGATCAGCCTCTGTACGTTATTTTTTACCTATACTTTTATATAATATTTGTCTAATTTCATTGCCGTTATCAATCGATGCTTTTATAGCTTTTTGTATCTCCTCTCGAGTAAAACTGCCGTTTAACCCTTTCTGCATCGCGCGGATATGCCCTTTCTCATCAGTTGCAACGGTAAGTCTGGCCCCGTGAGACCTGACATCCCCTATTCCTTCTGCGATTTCCTCCTCATCAAGAGAAGGATCAAAAACAACAACGTTATTAAATTTCACAGATGTACACGAAATAGGAGGCTCTCGTAACGGCAGCGGATAATCCGTCGGATGTTGCTGTAAGTAATCACTGATAGATGGACATTTATCCTTTAATTTCTCAAACAGAGGTTTAAAACGATCCATAGGGACTTTTGTGCAAAACAATGCTGCCAACGACGCAAGACTAGCAGTATCAAACAAATTACCATCATAGTCAAGAATATGAATATCAATGAAAACCATCCAGACTTTTTCATCAGGAACAATACAGAGTTTATCAACATCGATAATTTGAGATTCGCGAATACCACGATCAACAACTCTTGCAAGCTCAATTGCTCTACCCCCGGGCGGACCAGCCTCAAAATCAGGGGATGCCAACGGCACAAGCTCTGCACTTGTCGTCATCACACCAGATGTTGGTGAATCTGAATACGGCTCACCAATATCCATCTTAATACCTGCGAGCACCTGAGTGTTTCCTATGCGCACCCGAGCAGATCCCTCAGCTTTGGAGACCACATGGGTTTCAATTTCGATCTTCCGATATTCATCAAACCGCCGACCATCCATGCGTTTCCCTTGCTCTGCAAGCTTACCCAGATAATCACTTTTAATAGAAGGAATTACGGTCATTCTGACTCCTCCGGTGGTACATCTTGTACAACTTCTTCTGGCTGTACAACAGATTCATATTTGTCAAGTAACGCTTTCTTCTGCATCTCTGAGATAATCAAACATCCATGATGGGCAAGCTCAAACGCTTTGTTGAACTCATCCATCGTCAAATGTCCATCCATCTGAAGAAGTATCACTTCATTAATTCGCGGTGCAAAACCAAGAGGCAGATCCGCATCACCAAAGTTATCCTCTTCTTTACCCAGATCAAGAACAACATGACCATCGATTTTACCCGCGGCACACGCAACAGGGATATCAATCATAGGGATCCCGGCATCTGCAAGAGCAACACCAGCGGCAGTAAGACCAGCACATCGCGTGCCTGCCTCAGCATCAAGGACTTCGATGTTCACATTAATCATTGTCCGCGGAAACTGTTCAATAAGAATAACACGCTCCAATGCTTCAGATATCACCTTGGAAATCTCAACACTACGTCGATCCGGACCCGGTCGTTTCCGATCCTCAACACTGAACGACGCCATGTTATACCGAGCATTTACAATCGCTTTCAAAGGATTTTGGGTGTGTTTTGGGATTGCTTCCCGAGGACCATATACCGCAGCAAGAACCTTATTTCCACCCCATTCAAGATAACAAGATCCATCAGCACGATGCAGCACACCTGCCTCGATCTTGATCTTACGCAATTCATCAGCTTTTCGCCCATCAAGGCGTTTTCCATGACCATCAATCAATTTAATATCTGATTTCATTTATTGCACATCCTTTGCATCTTTTTTCAAATATTCTTCTATCCTTTTTGTTAATCCAAAGCTTAAGGCCTCTTCTTCGATGATACGAAGAACCTCAAGGACTTTTTCAATGCCTTCAGTAGGTCCATCGATCCAAATCCGCCCATTTTGACCAACGAAAATACGACAACGCGTATACGTCTTCAAGAGAGCAATCATAGACCCTTTCTTCCCGATAATACGGGGGACTTTCGAAGGCTCAACTTCGATGAGGTGACCGCCTTTGATTTTATATAAGTTACGGTCATTCAGCGTCACCTGTAATTTCCTTGTCTCATCAATCGGAAGAACCTTTGCCATAATCGCGTCACCACGATTCAAATACCGATCAGTTTCCCCGAAATCAACCTTCCATGGGGCTTCATTCACATGCAAGAGCGCAGGATATGGGGCGTTGATATCTACAAGCCAACTTGATGACAGCGCCTCAATGACATATCCGATAACAAAATCACCCTCAATCGCACTATATTTACCTTTCAGCGGAACCACATTAAGGTACTCCCCGTGATCATTCAGTACCCCAAATCGCTGTGAAAAAATCTTGCCATCCTCGATAAAGGTCCCATGTCCCGCCTTCTGACGAGAAATCTCTCCCAATAATTGTCCCGGGAGAACCACTGTACGTTTACCTTCTTCAGTCATAAAATCATATATCCTCTTAATAATAAAACAAATAATATTAGATTATTTTAACAAACGGGCTTCAATATTGCCTTTCGTCACCTCATTAAGCTTATCATAGAAATCAGTCTGCATCCCTGCGGGGATACGAACAATACCAATCCATGAACCATCAGACTGCCAATCCTCCCGCTCCAATACACCAAAGTTACGCGCCACACCATATGCCTT
>CAIYYQ010000398.1 GCA_903930505.1 Methanobacteriota archaeon | reverse complement strand
GTGATTCCTCTTTCATGTAAGACGTCTAATGCTTGTTTGAGGTAGGTTTGTTCTCCATGGTCTTTGAGATGGTTCAGATGCGCAATGATGGTTTTTTTTCCTGCTTTGATGATGTTTTCCATGACTTTTTTTTCGTTGTATGTTTTTGCGTCTCGTTCTTCGGTGATGATCGCGTCTTGTGGGCAGTGTCCGATGCAGGCGCCTAGTCCGTCGCAGAAGATGTCGCTGATGAGTCTTGCTTTTCCGTCGATGACTTGTAATGCTCCTTCCGGGCAATTGGGGATACATGCCCCGCAGCCGTTGCAGAGTTCCTCGTTGATTTTAATGATTTTTCGTTTGGTCATAACCATCACTTGGTATATTTTTTATACTTACTATATAATGGATACAAATGTATTTATAGATGATAGTATCTAAAAGGATACCATGGATGAACACTGTACACTGTATCAGACCGTCGATTTTATCTCAAAGAAATGGACGTTATTCATTCTCCTTGAATTGTATAAAACACGGGGAAAGAAACGATACTCAGAATTAAAAAACAGCCTGCTTGATATCACGCCTAAGATACTTTCGACTCGGTTACGGGAGCTTGAATCCGAAGGGCTTATCACGAAAAATATCGATACCTCAAGTTTTCCTATCAAATGCGAATATACCTTGACCGACAGTGGAAAAGAGTTCATCCGCATCATAAAAGATATGAAGAAATGGTCATTACAGTGGAAAATAAAAAATAAAGAATGTGGGCAACAGGATTGTAAAAATTGTGAATTATAAACAATACGCAGAGGTGAAGAGCCCTGACAATTACCGAGATTGAAGCAAAATCGGTTCTACGGAAACACAAGAAAATCGACTCCTGGTTTCTCTCAGTCTATAACATGAATCTTTATCGAGGCTGCCAACATAACTGCGTGTATTGTGATGGGCGGGCTGAGGGTTACTACGTCGAAGGAGAATTCGGCTGCGACGTTGCGGTGAAGACGAATGCTCTAGAGGTACTGCGCCGGGAGTTGGATCCTAAACGAAAACGTGCCCCGTTCAAACGAGGTTATATCCTGGTTGGTGGTGGTGTCGGTGACAGCTATCAACCCATCGAAAAAAAATATGAACTAGCACGCAAGACCCTCCAGATGCTTTCTGAAAAGGATTTCCCTGTTCATGTACTTACGAAATCAACGCTGGTGAAACGAGATACAGATATCTTAAAAAAGATTAATGAAAAAAACAAAGTCATCGTCAGTTTCAGTTTTTCTTCCACAGACGAAAAAATCAGTAGTATATTTGAGCCTGGCGTTCCTTCCCCACAAGAACGACTCGAGACACTAGCTTATTTCAAAGACCAGGGGATCGCCTGCGGGATGTTTCTCATGCCTGTTATTCCTTTTATTACTGATACCCGAGACATCATGGAAAAAACAATCCAGGATGCACACGAGACTGGCGTGGATTTCATTATCTTTGGCGGGATGACACTCAAAGAAGGAAAACAAAAAGAATATTTTTACAATATCTTAAGACACCACTATCCCAACCTACAGCAAGAATATCAGCTGATCTATCGTGGAAACACATGGGGCCAAGCACTCCCTGAATATTACGATTCACTCCATCAGACCTTCAACACACTGATGAAACACTATAAAATTCCAAAACGAATCCCTCCAAGATTGTATTCAGAGTTTCTCAGTGAAAATGATCTCGTCATCGTGATATTGGAACATCTTGATTATTTATTGAAACTCGAAAGGAAAAAATCTCCCTATGGATATGCTGCATATTCGCTATCACAAGTGCAACAACCATTGTCGTCAATAATCAATGAATTACACACCATTAAAGGTGTTGGCAGCGCAACGGAGCAGATCATTCGAGAGATACTTACGATGGGAAACTCGAGAATGTACGAACAATTATTAGATGGATAAAATGACGAGGTGTGGAATGGAGTTTCACACTTTTTGAAAAAGTGTTATTCTATCCAACCCGCTGATAGTTGTGTGTTGATTTCGTTGACATTTACTGATATGCTTGGAAGATCAGCCGTGGCAGTATCATGAAATGTGATAAGTATTCCATCGCTTGATGGTGTATCTTGGATCGTGTAATCGAGGTTTGATTGTGATAGTACATCGTCGAGGCAGGTCTGCCATACTTCCTTATGTAAGGTAGTAAATGTAATGGTGTTGACGCTGTAAAACACTTGTTTCGTCGATGAGGAGAATTTTGCTTGAATGGGATATAAGCCATATCCGCTCGCTGATGTTCTTTCACCAAGGCCTGTGAGTTTTATTATTTGTAATGAGAAATCATGTCCATTGAGGAGAGAAATGGATGGATTTGCCATCATGATGTCATGGTCGGATTGTCGAAGGATTAAGGCTCCGTTTTCAAAGATAAATGATTGGTCCATGTAGTAC
>CAIYYQ010000397.1 GCA_903930505.1 Methanobacteriota archaeon | reverse complement strand
TTTACACCGCCACCACCTTTTTTTAATTTCACCGCAGGATATCCTATTTTAGATGATTACATGCATGGAACCGCAACTTCTTCTGTTGTCTCAATGATTAACCCAAATTGTACTATATTGATGATTGAAGCCTTTCCCAATACCTTTAAAGAAGCACTTTCCTGGGCTGTAAATCAATCATGGATTGACATCATCGACATCGAATTTGGAGTTGTGTATCGTCCTTTTATATATCTTGAGCTTCAAACCCAGTGGTCAGGAATTGATGAAATTTACAAACAAGGAATGGAAAAAGGAAAAATAATCGTCACACCAACAGGAAACAAACCCTGGGTAAACACGATCCGTTCTGTTGCATCGGGACCTCCCGAGGTCATATCCGTTGGTGGAGCTGAAGACTTTTGTCACGGTGTGCTATTTACAGCTGCAAAAAGAGGCGATTTTGTTTCGTCTTTTACCCGATTAACTGCTTGGTATCAGAATACTTCATTATATGTACCGGAAAGTGGAACAAGTTTTTCCGTTCCTACTGTTGTCGGAACGATTTCATCGATCATACTTAACCTGCGGGAAGAATCAAACTATACTCAGGGGATAATAAATAATTCATTGATTGAAATACCTGAAAAAAATATATTCATAAAAAATACTGATATTCGTGATGTATTAAATCACACAGCTCTTTATTGGAAGACAAGTGATTGGAGTTTTTCCGATTGGATATATAAATCACCTTGGTTCAATGCCACCAATCCATATAGCGGGAAACAACTTTCTCCAAAAGAAAATTTTACAATACTAAAGGAAACATTTACAGTTCCTGTGAACTCGTTTGCACCATGGGTTCAGATGGGATGGGGTTATGTGAATGAATCAATTGTAAACGATTCGGTAGATATTTTAATGGGCAGAAAAGCAATGCCGGAGAAATCTAATAGTGCAATAAAATACATGGAAAATATCTATAACAATCGTAAAAAAATTTGGGGAGAATGAATGACAGAAAACTGGAGAAAAATCTTGATTCTGTTTTTCATCGTGATATTACCTCTGTATAATACTTCTATTGGATGTTCAATTAAAAATGCTGATTTAAATTATAGAATCGACAATCAACAAACAAAACAATCATCAAATCAGCTGAATCTAACGAATTATTCACCTCATGTTGTCATCGCGTTAATTGATACCGCAATTGATGTTTATCATCAAGTATTTAGAAGAGAATTTCAGACTTTTCATCCTTCTACATATATTGAAGACTTCCCAGAAGACGCAAAGGCAATAAATCTAACATTTGACGATGTTGGTGGTTATTGGAGTAGCATTGAAAAGGATACCAACGTATGGAAAAATCTTACACCAAAGACATTATATTGGTTCCCGCATACAAACATTATTGGTATTACTTTTCGTGATTTTTCAGAAGGAAATGAGTCTCCTCTTCTTCCAGGACACTGGCATGGAACAGCTACATCATCTATTATTGCGATGAACTGCCCTGATGCAACAATTGTTTTTATTCAGGCGAATTCATCATCGCTTGTTGAAGCTTTTTCTTGGGCGGTAAATCAATCTTGGATCGATATCATTCTTCCTGAATTTGCAACCAGACAAAATATTCCGCGAACCGAATGGAATGAAATTCCAAATATTTCAAAAACTGCTGTTGAACAAGGAAAAATAATTATCACACCCGCGGGCAACAAAGCAAGAAATATATCTTTTTTTTCCAACATCTGCGGTATGCCTTGGGTGATTAGTGTTGGTGGTGCAGAGAGTTATTCCCACGGGACAAGTATCTTTGTATCACGAGAAGCTGATTATGTATCAAATTTTACAGTGATGGCGGCTAATATTCCAAAACCTTCAAACATATGGAATCTTCTAAACGAAACGTATAGAAATTGTTCAGGAACAAGTGCATCATCAGCTGTTGTGGTTGGTACATTTGCATCTATTGTATTAAAATTACGAGAGAAATTTAATTATACACATGGCATCGTAAATGGATCGTTAATCGATATCCCCGAAAAATCAATCAGAGTTACAAATGTAGATTTAAGAGAAGCAGTAAATCATACTGCAATATATTGGAAAACACGAGATTGGTCTCCTGGGCATTGGCCATATTGGAAAGATCCAATGTGGCAAAAAATTTTTTCTCATCCCCTCTTATGGTTTATTTTTCCAGTTTTTCTTGAGATGCGATTTCTTACGATTACACGTCCAATAAATTCAATTGCCCCTTGGTTACAAATGGGTTGGGGTTTCGTCGATGGATCAATTGTGAATGAAACTTTCAATGTGTTAATGGGTCTGAGAGAGATGCCAGAGAAACCTTCTGGAGCTGATCAGTATATGGAAAAACTCTATAACATTCGAGAGAGTATTTGGAGTTAAACTTGTACGTAAATCATATTTTATAAAAAAATTATAATAAAATTATGCCGAGGGGGGAGATTTAAACCTATGTTTACTGGTAAAAATTAATCCCTTTAATTCCACGTTTCATTCGTAGGTGACTTGTCGAATGCCCACCATGGAATCGTCACATTAGGGAATGTACAGAATAGATGTTGCTGACCCTTCACGATTTTCGGACACCAACCGAACAACGGATGTTTTAATCCCATCCAGTCGTCCCAGTAATTATCAAAGTATTCGTTCATGAATGAATCCTGGAAGAACACGTGCATCGATTTACCGCTTTTCCACCCGTTGTTGACGAAGTTGTTCCGTGAGAACGTATTGAAATTGCATCTGTCCATGCGGGTGCCATTGTACCAGTTGTCCTTTATCAGATTGTTGAGGACAATATTATGGTCACAATAGCCGTGGTAAGGATAGAGCCAGATGCCACCGCTCATAAACCCGATGCCGATGGGGTTGTTGAGTATCTCATTCCTCGTAATCAGGTTGCAGTCTGAATGGACAAGGCGTATCCCGAAATCAACCGTGTTTTCAATCTTGCAGTTTTT
>CAIYYQ010000396.1 GCA_903930505.1 Methanobacteriota archaeon | reverse complement strand
GGATATCCCTAGACCAACGGGTTTGTTGTATTCCAATGCGAGGTCAGCGATTTTTCGTGCCGCGTGTTGGATGACAAGGTCATCATGCTCGGTTTCGCCTTCGATGACTGCCCCGATGGTGATCACGCCGTCGATGTCCTTACGGGTTAATAATTTCTTGACTGCGAGTCCCATGTCGAAGACGCCGGGGACTTTGATGACTTTGGTGATTTGGGCACCGAGGAATTCTGCGTGTTCTTTTGCTCGTTCGAACATCATCATGGTGATGTCGTAGTTGAATTCAGAGACAACCGCTCCGATTCGTATAGTTTCTTTCGCCATTTATTTTTCATGCCTCCTTTTTTTTATCGCACTGGTCCTGCGTCTTCGAATCCTTCACGAAGACCATGACCAGCTTGTTTGGTAAGATTCTCAGGATGAAACAACAGATTGATGACGTTTCGTGCGTGTTCGCGTGTTCGTCTGTCTGCAAGACTTGCGAGCTCTTTGCCGCTCTGTGCTTCATCCTCATACACAAAGACTTCGATGATATGTCTATTACAGAGTAACTGGGTGTGGATAAGCCCGGTGCTTGCCTCATGGGCACATTGTTTATCAATGGGCTTTGGGCCGGGCATGCCCAGTGCCATGACAATATCGCAGGATTGTTCGTCAAAGAGTTTTTTACACGCGACGGGCAGGTCTTTTATTCCAGGGACTGTGTAGCGGATGATCTTAAAACCTGTCGCCTGTGACTGGAGTTCGTTGATGGCCGCGCTTGCCATGTCATAGCGGGCGAATGTTGTGTCAGCGATTCCGATGTGTTTCATGGTTTCCCTTCGATGTCTTGCATCTTTTGTTGGAACTCATGGGCAGCAATGACTTTTTGGATGATTCGTCTGGTGCCTTCAAGGTCGCTGCCGCCTTCGTATTTCGAGAGTCTGACGATCTTGGTGTGAAGTTTTCTTTTTTTCAGCTCGTTTTTCAATGCGTTTTCGTCATGAATCTGATCAAAACCAAGTGCGATGATATCAGGTTTGATTTCTTCGACAATCGTGTACATGTCATCCTCATGTCCTAGGTATGCTTCATCGACCATTTTTAGTTCCTTGATGAGGTTGACGCGTATCTCTTGTGGGGTGATCGGCTCGTGTTTTAGTTTTCGTACTGTTTTGTCTGTCGCGACGACGACGACGAGTTTGTCTCCGAGTTTTTTTGCTTCTCTAAGATAGTAGATATGTCCCATGTGAAGTAAATCAAATGTTCCAGTTGCCATTACGGTGACCATGATGTCCACGCCTTGATGATGTCTGCCCCTTCAAGGAAGATGAGGTTGTGTTTTTCTGCGTATCGTTTCGCGTCTTCTTTTGGTAATGCTTTTCCTGCTTCCCCCATCATTTCACAACCGCTTCCTGCCGGGGTGAGACCCGCCATTTCAAGTAAGGAAATAACCAGCTCCGTATGACCTTTTCGCTCGTTGAGCAGTTTTTCTGAGGCGACGCAGATTGGGATGTGTCCTGGGGATCGGAATTCTTTCCCGAACTCTTCAATAGCTGTTATGCTGTCGTGGTTTTTGATGGTGTTGACGAGTTCTGCGAATTTCTTCATGGTGAGGCTGCGGTCATTGTCGGTGATTCCGGTGAACGTCTTCCGGTGATTAATATAGAGGGAGAATGAGGATTTTGTGTCATAGGGGATGTCATTGGGGATAAGTTCTTTGAGGACAGGGTCTTGTGTGCTTACGTCAGAAAACAAGTCTGAGAGGAAGGGAAGTTGTAGTTTCTTCGCTGCAGGATTGGAAACCATGAGAAAGATGAGTCCTCCACCGTCTTTTCGCATTCGTTTGATTGCTTCAGGGGTGATGAATTGGGAGGCGAGAACGAGATCTGTTTCGCTTTCTCTGGAGTCGTTATCATAGATGAGAATAAAGTGTCCGTTTCGGAGGGATTCGATAGCGTTTTGTATCGTGCTAATAGATTCACCTGAGGAGAATAGTTCACTGTATAAAATAAATATTGGGATGTTACTCAGAAATGGGTCGACTTGGTTTGTTTTTACTTCGAGAAACTACATACCGAGTGATATATCCAGCAATCCTATTTCTCAGAAGGTTACTACTCACTTCTATAAGTAGATCAACATTTTCTTTATTTTTCTGAAAATCACCAGAAAAGTGTTCTGGATACTTCTTCACTAAATCAATCGCAGTACTCTTGATATGTGTCTGTCGTATATTGCCCAGGTTAATCACCCTTTAGATATAGAGCTCCGGAATAGTGTTTTGTTATTTAAAGTTACTGAGAGGAACTTTCTCTCAAAAATACACATCATCTTTCTTAAAATATCTTAAAATTCAACAAGGACGGAACAAGGGAGATCTGTCTACACTCCTCCGACGTATTCATCCTTATCATACGGGGTTGCCATTTCTTCTTTGATGACTTCTGCAAGACGTTTAATTCCTTCGATTATTACATTATCATCTGAATACGAGAAATTCAATCGCATCGAGTTATAATT
>CAIYYQ010000395.1 GCA_903930505.1 Methanobacteriota archaeon | reverse complement strand
GCATCAGTAAGCAACGTCGTATAGGTATCAAACATATCTAGGTGCCCTCGGTCTGGAAATACGCTTCTTCGATGCTCCCGTATTTCTGCATGAACATCGCAACCGAGCCTGATGCAACAACCTGCCCACGTTTCATGATGTACACCTGCTGCGCGGTTTGTTCAACCAGCTGCGGAGAATGGGTTGCAAGAATCGTAGTCCCTTTTCGATCGATGATAAATTTCTGCAAAGCCCGAGCAGTAAGAGGATCAAGCCCCCACACCGGCTCATCAAGCAAAAGATTCGGTGGTGAATGCATGATCGCGCAAATGATAGATATTTTTTGTTTCATCCCTTTGGAGTACGTCCCAAGTTCATAATCAAGAAATCGATCAACCCCAAGAAGCGTTGACAGTTCACGTATTCTTTGTTCTCCATCTGTGAATTTCCGCAATGATGCGATGTAGATGAGGAACTCACGTCCGGTGAGCCGATCATACATCGTTGGCGTCTCCGGGAGATATCCAATGCGTTCCCGCGCCTTAATGGAATCTTTGATGATGGAGAACCCATCCACAGTGATTTCGCCTTGATTAAACGGCAGAATTCCCACAAGGATCTTCAAAAGCGTGCTTTTCCCAGCACCATTTTCCCCCATGATTGCGGTGACTTGTTCATTATCAAAAGTAAACGTAACATTGTTCAAAGCAACAAGCTTACCATATTGTTTGACAACATTTTTTGCGCTGATCATTATAGGTGCAACAATATTGATATTATAAACTCTGACATATTCATTGTTTTTCTGATGAGAGAGATGAGACGATCGTTCTTTCAAAATCACAAAGTAGGTGTCCTGTATTTTTGTTGTATTCAAATGCAAAATCATATACGATATCTTTGAGAATCAAGGGCTCTGCAGGTGAAAGCCCAAAATCTACTTTTTTTTCTGGGTTATTAAGAGCATCACTAAGATGTTTTTTGTTGAGTTTTTTTAATCCAACTTTTTCAATTGCTGACATAAGTCGTCTGATCTGATTCCAGAGATAATTCTGCGCATAAAAATCAAAAACCAAAAACTTGTTCTCCTCAGAGACAACAATTGCGTCAATGGTTCTCAGTGGGTTTTTTCCTTCTTCGACTCGTGCAAAATTTTTAAAATTATGTTCACCGGTGAAAACATCTGCAGCTGAGAGAACATCATCAACAACAAAACCCTTGTTTTCTAAATAGTATCGATATATTCGCAGTTTTGCATACCGCGGATAAAAATCAAGATCAACATTCTGAATCCCATAAATAAAAATATTGGGAATTTTTTCTTGGAGCTCTTGTATCATCTGCTCTTTTGAGGCATCGGTATTGACAGCTACGACATTTCCAAGCGCTGATACGCCTTTATCCGTTCTACTTGCTGACCGAAAACAAGATGTTTTTGCATCATCAATAAACCCATGCGTAATCAGAGCGTTCAGTAATTCGCCTTCCACAGTTTTACGATTGGGTTGTCGTGCGTATCCAGCGAATTTTTGTCCATCATAAGCAAATTTCAATGCGATCCTCATATGGGTTTTGATAGAGATTAACATATATAGAGATTATCACAGCTAAACAGCAGGATCAGTATGCCGTCATTATTTAATTTTGGGAACGAAGTCCTTAATTATACAAACCATTAAAT
>CAIYYQ010000394.1 GCA_903930505.1 Methanobacteriota archaeon | reverse complement strand
TTCGTCTGCTTTTTTGAAAAGTTCAGTAATCGCCAGATCTGTATCAGTAAGATCAACTTCGATTATTTGCTGTTTCTGCACGAGCTTCTCAGTTGCTTTGAACTCCCGCATTTTTTCTTTGATTTTGTCGATAAGTTTATTCTCATCACGAGTTTTCATCGGAACTGTTTCCTGCCGATACTCCATCATCTGGATATCTGCCTTCAACTCCTCTAACCGCATAGGCAGATTTCTGTTAAAATCCCCTTTCTTTTTCCTCTTTTTTTCAATTAATTCTTTTGCCTGCTGTTGAAACTGATTCCTGCGTTCTTTATGCTGACGCATCAACGAAACAAGATCATCGCGCTCTTTCTTATTATTGTCTAGAAACCCCTTGAGTTCTTTACGTTTCTCATTGAGTATATCTCGCTCTTCACGAATAACCCTGGCAGCATCATTTAATTCATTTCGTTTTTGAACTAATGCTTGAAATTTCTTCTCTGAATTTTTGAGCTCTTCCAGTTCTTGTTTTGTTTTTTTAGTATCTTCAGCCAAGAGAAGTACACCACCTTGGTGATTATACATTGTTATTGATATAAATTATTATTGTTCATTTACGGTGACGCGTATATCATTTTTCCCTTGTTTTGCAATCCAGGGAATTGTAATCTCTGCGTATCCGTAACCAGGGATAATAAGATCCTCTACTTTATTCTTTTCCTCCCCGTTTATTGCCAAACTCACTTTTACTTTCCTTGCAGAAACCTTGCTTAAGTTCTCTACTCGGAAGGATGTAATTATCCGTTCCCCTTCTTTGAAATCCCTCGGCCAGTGAAACATATTTTTAATTGCGAGTTCAGCTTTTACGTTCGTAACCATCGTCATCGTCTGTATCTCAGTTTGCTTCTGTTTACCAAGAGAGTTCACCCGTATTGTAGTTTCCACCCAATCGTTTGGTTCAATCTGCGATGTTGGTTTCACTGTTAACACAATGGTTATCGACTGTTTCGGTTCAACTACGAGTTTTTGTGGATCTACACTTGCATCCCAGTGCGATGACACCGGCCGTCTCGTAGCAAACACTTCATAGGTCCGTGTTTTTCTTGTTGGATTCAATATCACAATTTCGAATCGTGCTTCACCATCTGGGTCAATCTCTTGAATTCTATCAAAGCAACGAAGTTTTACTATTTTTTGCGTCAATAGAAGAGCGATGACGATAATGATGAAGAAAAATAAAATAAAGAGTATCAGCGCAAGAACAATCGGGGCATCAGGTCCAAATGTATCTTTGAGACCGAGTTGTTCTGCAGCGGAATCAAAAAACTTGTATACTGAGTCAAAAAAATCATACAAAACGTTGTTTCCGACAATCTTTACGGTTACGGTCATTGTTGCGGAAACCTTAGAGTTTCCGTTTGAAGTAGCTTTAAATATTAGTGCATCTGAAGAAACTGAAGTACCTGTTGGTACCGATACCGTAACTTGAACGATTCGCTCTTTTCCATTGATAACTTTATTGACTGTTTGAAGGTATTTTCGTTCCCAATTGTTCTCAGAAGTTACCGTGATCTGATATGAATCATCGTCATCACTTGCACCAATGTTATTATTTTTAATATAAAAGTTGAATGTAGCGTTTTCTCCTTTTTTTGCATCAAGACTATCATTATCAACACGAATACTAAGATTATACGTGATGGCGTCTGTGGAAACCAATGCTGATGCTTCTGCTGTTGCTTTTCCGGTTTTCCCTGTAATCTCAAAAATCATGTCTAGAGAATCATCATATGCATTTTTTGTTGTATCTGTTGAATTGACAAGGATGTGAACAAGTTGGTAACCACCTGCTGAAAAAGCAGTTTTTTCTGGGACGGTTACAATGTTCCATCCTCCGATTTTTTCTTTTTGGATAACGTTAATATTAATTTCTTTGTCTATACGTTCGCTTGTTATATTTAATGTATAGTCAATAATACCACCAGGAACAATCTTTGCGTCTGCTGGATCTGAAGTATAGGTAAACTTGATATGTGTTGTATCTTCAACAAACAGATGAAGTGAAGATGGACAATCAACTGAATCATACAGAATCTGGATGGTTCGCAGACCTAGCTTTGAACCGTTTGTGATAGCAACTTCCAACCGAAGCGGCTCGTCATAAACGAGTTCTTTATTAATATTGGAAAAATTAAATGCAGTCAGAACATTGCTCCTTTTTATAAGATCAAGAAGTTTTGTTCTTTCAAGCGTAATAGACGAATTAGATAGGACACCATTACTATCAAATAAGGTTGCTGTTAGTGTGATTTTTCTGAGGTCAATAAGATTACGATAATCAACATAGACATTTGCCTCAGCTCTTTTTAATATTTTACTACGAGCCGGACCATTGCCCGTCCATGTGAGAGCAGTCCCTGAGAGTTTTTCAGAACTTGTTTTATTATTTGTTGGTATCTGATTATCCATTGCGTTTCCGGTGTGAAGATAATACGTAATTTCATTTTCTTTTTGTTCTACTGGAATGCTTAATGGCAGGGTTACTGTTGAATCATGCGTAGATGAACCGAAGATAAACGATGAGGCGCGGACGCCGTCAGCAAGGTCAGCAAGATCCGCAAGGGAGAGATTGAAGCCATCTTGGCCGAGCATCTCGCTCATGTTTAGGAATTCTTTGATTGTGTTTCCGAGATCATGTAATTTTGTGATTTTTCGTTTACTTAAGAAATCTGAGAGTTTTCCCATGATTGTTAGTGCTTTGTCCTCAAATCCCCGTTCTGATAACTTCGTCAATATCTTACCTATTGTGCGCTCACTGGGAATGATTTCAACTGAGAATAAAAGAATGCTGTTTTCTTTTAACACTACATGTTCATTAGATAAGTCAAGAGTCATTTGATATGGTTTTATTTTTCCAGGTATTATCGTTGGTTTAATCGTTGTCGTCGAATTTTTTATTTCATGAGGTAATACTATTCCTGTTCCAAAGAAATCAGTGCCGTTTGAGATACTGACTTTTACGCTGTCTTTATGTAATGGTTTTGATGATGAGGCGATATATAGATTAAAGAGGACGTTACCGTTAATTTCACGGGTGTCCGTTCCCGTATACGTATATTCTTCTGTTACTTTGAATGGATTCATCAACTCAAAAAATGATTTGAGCATATCTGCTGAGAACCCATCTTCTTCC
>CAIYYQ010000393.1 GCA_903930505.1 Methanobacteriota archaeon | reverse complement strand
TGGTTGATGATCCACCGTATTTTTTGTTTATTCAGCTTCCTCATGGATGCTGAATCGTCTATTTTATTTACTAGGAGAAAGTGATTTCGGGAAAAGACAAAAAAAATATTCTGGAGAAAACCAGGTTTTTTCTTTTTTTAGTTATTTTTTTGTAGAAGTTCGAAGGTATACAGGTCCAAAGATAATGTAACAGATCAATGCAACGAGCAATATGAGGGGTGCAACGCCCTGTAAAAAATCCCCAAGGATAATCGTTCCAAGAATCAGTATTGCCGCAACTGAGTTAATGTTTATTTTTGGTTTCGGAAATCGGATCGGAGAAACCATCAAAAGAGAAAGAACAATTAAAAGAATGATATTCAAAACAATGTCGAAATGTAAAAACGCAGCGACAAGAATAATGATGGTGCTTGCGGACGCTGGTAACCCAACAAAACAGCGATCATCTTTTAGGATATGAAATGATCCCAGGCGAATAAGGCTGCATAAAAAAAACAGAACGATTGCACCAAATGCAATGAACAAAAATTGATTTACAGTACCGTGGTAGGTAACGTAGACAAATACCATCGGGGCAACAGAAAGCGATGTAAGATCCGCCATCGGCTCCAGAAATTCTCCTAATTTTCCTTTCCCGCGTTTCCGTGCAACAATACCATCAAGTCCATCTGCGAGTAATGCAAGAAGGATCAGAGAAAACGAAATTCTTAACTCATTTGTGAACAGTAATAGAATCGCAAGAAAACCAAATGTTGCATTAAGAATGGTGATTCCATCTGCAACGGTAAGCAGTTTAATCATAGGGTTCTGCAAGAGTTGTTTCACCTGCCTTTACAGTATTTCGAACCGTAACCGTTATTTGTTTAAGTGTTTTTGTTGGAAGATATACATCAACCCGGGAACCAAGTCGGATAAGCCCTATTTTATCTCCTTTTTTCAGGGTATCTCCTTTGTTGATGTAGGGGACGATCCGACGTGCTAATGTTCCCGCGATCTGAATAATTTTCACAGTGCCAATCATTGTTTCAAACAGAATGATAACACGCTCGTTTTTTTCAGATTCTTTCTTAAAAGCAGGGAGATGTGCACCAGGATGATGAATAACGTCTGTTACACGTCCATCAAAAGGCATGCGGTTCACATGGACATGATACAGATTCATGAACGTCGAAATCTTTGTACAATCACCAACATCACCATCATCTTCAGTTATAATTTCTCGAATGGTGCCATCTGCTACCGCAACAATACCGTTTCCAATGGTTCGATTTGGATCTCGAAAAAAGATAAGGAAAAGACACGAAATCAACAACACCACAAACGAAAGGAAAAAAAAGATGAATCGCAATTCACCTGTTACCGCAACAGTAAAAATACAAAAGAGCCCTGTAACAAGAAATGAGCTAACAATCCACGACAAACCTCCTTTAGCTATGTGCATCTTTTTTTTTCCCCAGAAGTGATGAAAAAAGGTTTTCTATTGGTCCTTTTCGTTTCCACAAATTGGTAATACCAAACAGTTCATCAGAAAGCTCTGGAACAATTTTGAAGTTAATGAACAACAAAATAATAAGTGCGACAAGCGACAATAGCTTAAAAATCACATTATGCGCAAGTTC
>CAIYYQ010000392.1 GCA_903930505.1 Methanobacteriota archaeon | reverse complement strand
GCAGAAGGAAAACTCATGTTTCCTTTAGAAAAACAAAACGAATACCTGAAAAAACTCGAAAACAACGATCAGATCGTCTTCCGTTACGTTGACCCTGAGGGAAATTACGCTGGATACCCCTGGAACCCAAATGGATCGCAATCAAACATCGCAGGCATCTGCAATCACATCGGAAACGTGTTTGGAATGATGCCTCACCCGGAACGATCATTTTTCCGCTATCAGCATCCGGACTGGACACAAACCGGTTTATCACCACCTGAAGGCGACGGACAAGCAATATTCACCTCAGTTGTTGATTACATCAGTAAAAGGTTTTAAAATATGCCAAATGTCGTCACCTGTCTATTACTGCAGAACGATAAACTCCTCATTCTGAAACGAAGCAACAAGGTTCGAACCTACAAAGGCCTCTGGGGCGGGGTCGCAGGGTACGTTGAAGAATACGAAAAACCATATGAGGCCGCGCTCAAAGAAACCAGGGAAGAAACAGGATTAGATCAAACACAGGTTGTTTTTATTAAACAAGGCGACTCAGTGACGATTACGGATATCGACGAGGGAAACACCTACGAGTGGATCATCCATCCCTTTATTTTCAAGATAAAAACAAAAACAACAATTCGTATCGACTGGGAACACACCGAATACCGATGGATTCAGCCAAAGGATATCCAAACTTACAAGACTGTTCCGCATTTCAGAGAAATCGTACAGAAATATCTCCTATAAAATCATATTTTTCTTTACGTATTGTGCAAATCAAGCTGGTCTAATATCTGTTCAATAGACGCAAACGTCTCCTCAACAGAACCAGACGTATCGATACTATGCCAACCCTTTTTAGTAAGCATCAACGCTTTTTTCCGAACCTTCACAAACTCTTCAAGTGTCTCAAACATCTCAACCTCGAATCGTGTTTTCACTCGAGCAGTTAACTCCTCAGGTGATGCATCAAGAAAAAACATATACTCGGAGGTTGGCACAAACTTCACAAAAAAACCATACCCAATCCTTACAAGACAATCCGGTAGGTACGCAGTCCCCATCAAATACCGAACCAAAATTAGAACATCATATTCCCTGTTTCGATGATAATACTGTTTCAACGAATGAAGCACATCTAATGCATAAAACGCTGATGCTTTCAATTGATTTATTTTCCCTGAACCAAGCAATGCCTTTTTTGAGCTTTTCCCAAAAACATTATCAGATTCAGGATGCGACCGAACCATGACCCGTAGTCCTTTTGTTTCATATCGTTTTTTTATCAGTTGTGCATGCGTATCTTTTCCGACGCCGTCAAGGCCATCAACGATAATCAGCCGCATCCTTTTTTTCACAGTGCAACACCCTGCACAATAAAGTACAACAACGCGGTAACAAACGGAACCGATAGATTATCCAAACCTTTTGGAGTCACTCCTTCAACAACCGCAGATAGTGCTGCGATGCCAACAAGGGACACTAGCATTGTTTCTGGAAATGATATACTGTAATACAACAACGCGATGATGATGGTAACAAACGTGAACACCATCATCGTAAAAGAACCAACTATGCTTTTTTGGTCACCAAACACCTTGTATTTTCGTTTCCCGTATTTTATCCCAATTAATGAGGCGAACCCATCGCCATATGACATCGCAAGAATTCCGATAGCAATTATTTCTTTATGATTGAAGAAGAAATACGCAAGAACTGTCCATGCAATCGCATAATAGACAAGTCCAAATCCATGTCCTGCCTCTGAGGTTTTTCCACGCATTGATTTAATTGGTGAATATGAGCTCATAAGAAACGTAAACACAATAAATGGACCTGCTGCAACAAACACCATGATCTCCCTCGTCTGAAACACAGGCAAAAAAAACGCGATATTTCCCACAAGGATATGAAGAATTTTACGGCTCACGAGAGGGTATTTTTTTGCTACAATCTTCTCTGTAAAAACCAGCAGAAAAGCGACATATCCATACACAAGAATAAGACCAAGAATATCACTTTGAATCATTACTTCACCATAATAAATATCGGAATTAAAAACCCAAGCAGACCAATAAAGAGAGCGGCCAAGGTGAATTTCCGATGGAACTTCATGTTTACTTCTTTTGCTCGAATCAACGCAAGAATCGTCCAAAGAAGCATCACCGCCCAGTCCGGTATGACCTTGGCCTGCAGTGCCCTGGCCAGCGGGCTGATGCGGGAAAGGGGCTTGACCCCCCCATCCTCCACCATCT
>CAIYYQ010000391.1 GCA_903930505.1 Methanobacteriota archaeon | reverse complement strand
TAGAGACATTCAGTTCTTCAGCAATGTCATAGTCGGAAAAACCACTCTCTTTGTATTTTTGCGCCTTTTTTACGAGCGACTCTATTTCTTTCATTAAACAAACACCCTTATGCTCTGTATATATCCTCATTATTTAGATGTTTGCTCACATTTAAATAATGATATAATTTATAATAATGAAATGACGCCTTCAATGACATATATGTTTACTCAAATAGACACCATCATCAGAAAAACCTAATTTTCGGTAATATTCTTTTACGCCGACGCCACTCAAGACAAAAAGCTTTTTTTTGTCAAAATCCTCAATGCAGATCCGTTCTGCTTCTTTAATTAATTTTTTCCCGTATCCTCGGTGTTGCATTCCTTGATCGGTTTTTGTGCCAAGAGGTAGTTCCCGTCCAAGCACTTTTACCTCTCGTAGTATCATGCTTGGCTCTTTCACAAGTTCATGCCTATGTGAACTGATGATATCACGTAAGCGTAAATATCCGATGATCACATCCTGTGTTTTGTCTTCTAACGAGAGAAAAACCTCTGTCCCATCGCTTGCTTCATATCGCTGTTTGCATAAAACAATCTGATTATCCGCGGGATTAAATGGTTTTTTTAATGTTCGATGACCGATTTCTCGGCATCGGATACATGAACAGTTTTTTCCATGATCAGACATGTTTCGTTCAATAAGTTGTCTGAGATTTCCTTTTTTCACACCGGAGCTCACATGAGGGATTGGGATGTCGCGTTGTATACGTTGGATGCGCATCCAGCGTGGTATTTTTTCTTTTATTTTTGCGATCCGTTGGACCGCCTGCTGGGTGGATAAAGATTTGTATTCTCCCAAGCTCCAGAGATCGTAGAGTTCTGTTCCTTTGATGACAAGGGTTGGGTAGATTTTAATCATGTCTGGTTTGAATCTTGGGTCATTAAAAATCATGCGAAATGCGTCGATATCCCGCTGTGCATTACACCCTGGGAGCCCAGGCATCATATGGTAGCAGACTTTAAACCCGCTGTCCTTTGCAATACGCGTGGCATGGATCGAATCTGTTACGGTATGTCCTCGTTTAATTACTGATAACACATCGTCAAATACGGTTTGTACACCTAATTCAACTCGAGTGGCACCAAGATGAAGGCAATGATCTGCGTGGTGAAAGCGAAACCAATCCGGGCGTGTTTCTACTGTTAATCCGATGCATCGTGATCGTCCTGTTTCATTTTTTTTTTGTGCGGTTTCTAGGTTTGTGGCTGTGGTTTTGTTGAGTGCGTCGAAGCATCGTTTTACAAACCAGTATTGGTATTCAAAGGATCGTGCGGTGAATGTTCCACCCATGATGATGAGATCGACTTTATCCGTTACATGACCAATTGTCTCTAGTTGGGCTATTCTGTTTTTTACTTGAAGGTACGGGTCGAAGTTGTTGTAGATTGCTCGCATTGCTGCAGGTTCATATCCTGTGTAGCTCTGCGGGGTGTTGTTTTTTGGTCCTCCGGGGCATGGGATGCAGCGTCCATGGGGGCATGGCTCTGGGGATGTCATCGCTGCAACGATTGCGACCCCTGAGATCGTTCGCATTGGTTTTTTCCGGAGCAGATCAAAGGTAATTTGTCGATCATCCTCAGAGATATCGAGAGGTAAACACGCCAAAATTTCGCTATCAGGCGGGACAGTATTCATGTTGTATTTTTTACATAATTGTATTTTTGCACGCTGTAGTTCATCTTTTGTTTTGATTTTTCTGGAGAGTAATAGCTCGGTGATTTCTGTATGGAATGTCATGGAAACAATTCCTTTATTGTGATAAGAGGTAAAAAATGTTTGTAGACTCAGCTCATACGTTAAAAATGCAGGCGTATGTATTCATTATTTTATGCTGCTGACAAATAGTAATACTGTTTTTTTAGTTTTTGATGTCGTATATTCTATTAAGATTATTTACTATATATTTTAATTTAAATACGCTTTCAACTTGAATTAAGCTCTTTTTCAATATATGCAGAAATCATATCCATAGCTTCCTTAGGACTGGAAAAACAGCTGTTGTCCAATACATCTCGTTGGATCCTTGAAAAAT
>CAIYYQ010000390.1 GCA_903930505.1 Methanobacteriota archaeon | reverse complement strand
AAGATGCCAAATCCAATCGCAAGTCAGATTCACACTGCAGTCATGCATTCCTGTGTCCCTGAAGCAGTTGGTATCGCAAAAGACCTTGGTTTACCACCACCAATTCCTCTGCCGCAGGTTCAGCTTGGTGCTGATCCTAAGAAAGGAGGAATAGTAAGCGGACCTGAAATCGCATAAACCTTTTTTTCAGGTAAATGTTGATAAATCAATATCCGTATACAGTTGTTCCATGAAAAATATTGTTCTTTCCTTTGGCGGATCTGTTCTTCTCTCAAAAGATGTTGATGTTGAATTTCTTCACAGACTCGCAGATCTTTTACGAAAACTGAGTTCCAGATACAAAATCTATGTTATCGTTGGTGGAGGATCTGTTGCACGCACCTACATCAACCTTGGAAGAACCTTGAAATTTGATGAAGATGTTTTAGATTCATTCGGAATAGAGATCACTAGGGTGAACGCAAAAATGTTTGCGTGTCTGCTTGAAATATCGAATCAGGAAATCCCCAGTACTACTGATGAAGCGAAACGGATACGAAAACCTATCGTGGTCATGGGGGGAACTACTCCTGGTCATAGCACTGATATGGTTAGTGCTGAGCTTGCAGAAAAAATTATGGCGGTACGCTTTGTCAACGCGACAAACGTTGATGGAATCTACGACAAAGATCCGCATAAATATCCTGATGCTCAACAAATAAGGGAAATATCTGTTCAGGATCTTATCCAGAAATACGGTACGACGTGGGATTCAGCAGGAAAAAACGTTGTGATCGACGGCCCTGCTCTTGCAATCATCAAACGAGCAAAGATCCCTACATCTATTGTTAATGGTAAACGTCTTGATCAACTAGAAAACGCGCTCACAGGTCAATCTTTTAGTGGAACAACGATTACGTTATGATTCTGTGTCTTTTCCGAAGATGTTATCAACCATCCATTGTGAGTCAAACGGGATCTGGTCCTCGTATTTCTGACCAACGCCGATAAACAACAGTGGTTTTCCGATTGTGTACGCGATTGATAGGGAGCTTCCTCCTTTTGCGTCGGTGTCAACTTTGGTTAGGATGACGCCGTCGATTCCTACGATTTCATTGAATCGTTTCGCCTGTTCGACGACATCGTTTCCTGCGAGGGCATCACCAACAAAAATAATGAGATCAGGTTTTGCTACGCGTTTTATTTTTGCCATCTCATCCATCAAATTACAATTGGTTTGCATCCTACCTGCTGTATCTAAAAGGACAACGTCTTTATGTTTGGCTTTTGCGTGTTCGATTGCATCAAACGCAACCGCAGCTGGATCTGCGCCTGCACCATGTTTTACGATTTTTACATCAAGATTATTCGCATGGATTTCCAGTTGTTCAATTGCTCCTGCCCTAAACGTGTCACCAGCTGCCATCACACAGGTTTTCCCCTGTTTTTTCAGCAGGTACGCCATTTTTGCAATGGATAGTGTTTTCCCGGTTCCGTTGACGCCGACAAACATGAGTACCACGGGTTTTTTGTGTTTTTCAATGAATTCGTTGAAATTCAAATTACCTGATTGAAGGACATGGGCTATAGCGTTTTTTAATACATGGCTGACGAATTCGCCAACATTGGTTCGATCAACAGAGATGTGTTTTAGTTCTTCTTTTATGTCTTTTTTTATTGACTCAATCACGGAGTATGCGACATCAGATTCAAGCAAGATCAGTTCAAGATCCCAGAGGAGTTCATCGAGTTTTTCGTCGGATATTCCCCAGGTTGGTTTTTTTTCTGGTTGTACGATTTCTTCTATGCTTTTTCGAGTCTGAACAATGCGGTTAAGTTCCGTCTCGATGCTTTCTTCGATTTGTTTGTCAATTTGTTTTTCCCGTTCTCGTTTTTCTGCACGTATTGGACGTATTGGTTTTTGTTCGGTAGCGATTTTTGTTTTCTCTTCAGATACAGATTTTTCAAGAATAGGTTTTACAAACGCTTGTTTCGTTTCAGATGGAATTATTGGTTTATGTTCTGGTTCGGGACGTAATTCTTCTT